>CAMAUY010000017.1 GCA_945861565.1 Akkermansia muciniphila | reverse complement strand
TCGGGGCACTTCCCAACTCGGGCACGCAGCGCTATTTCCGCGCAGACTGTGCTTGCCATGAGAATTGAATTTGTCGCCACCGACTATTGGGGAATGAGAACCACGGATAAACGCCGATAGACGCAGATTCCATGCCCTTTTCTATCCGCGTCAATCCGTGTTCATCCGCGGTTCTCCTCTCCTTTATCCGCGGTTTTGGGGGCGTTCGCTTGGGCGCATCTCGAGCTCTGTCGCCCCCCTCCGGGGCTTCCGTGCAGTGGACCCGCCGACGGCGTCAGGGGGCCGCCACGCTGACCGTGACCGTGTCGATACCGTAGTTAAGAAAAAACAATAGCCCTTTGGGAAGGATTGGCCCCGTCAGCTTCTCAAAGGTGCCTAAATGCGACCCATGCGTCAGAAAACTGAATACTTCACCAACGCTGGGTTGATATCCGCTCGTCGGGGAAACCGAGAGCGTTCCGGCCAGCGTTGCAACGCCCGTCACCTGGAGTTGATCGTGCCCGCCGCCCGGGGTTACCCCGGCAACTTCCACGGTCAGTTTTCCGGAAGCCAACTGGGTGTAATCCCCCTGCAGGGTCAATATTCCGGGCGAGGTGCCCGGGCGAATCTCCCCGCCATTTACCACATTCGCTTTCAGCGTGCCCGTACCCAGCAGGAGCGCGCCCGCGCCCAGATGGAGGCCCCCCATTTCGATTTCGCCCGTCAACGTGATCTGCACGTCGGCCCTGGTAACTTCCACCCTGCCGGAAGACAACACGAGGCGCCCGCCGTTCTGTGCCTTGAGGCTCGAGAAGTTACTGACTTCAAATCGTGCGAGTTGGCTTAGGCTAACTTTACTGCCAGTCCCATCCGCGAGAACAGAAAACCGGCCACGCGTCAGAGCTAACAAGCCATCGAGCTCGACGACGCCGCCATTGACCGCTTCAAGATCCAAACTCGGAACCCCACCCGAGGCGGTCGGACCGGTCACGTTGGTAACATTCCCAAATGCGATTCGGCTCCCAACGCCATCCGCCCTCCAGCGACGGGCGGACGAAACGGCGTTGCTGCGGACGCCGGGAAGCTGGATCACCGCGCCTTCCAGTGCGAGAAAGCCTGCCCCCGTGGCGTCGATCACCGCGCTCAGATCCGGCGAGACGCGCACCCCTTGAAATTCTCCACCGATGTAGTGAGTCAACTGGCTGGTGGGCAGCGAACTGCTCGCGTCGAATACCAAGTCGACTCGCTCCAATCGTCGCATGTTGGAGGTCGCCAACACGCCACCATCACGTGCCTCCAGAGAAGAGCGAAATGTGCTATCCGAACCCGCCATCTGCACGAGAGAAGCCAGGTTTACTGAGCTGCCTGGGCCTTCGGCTTTCATCGCGACGCGGCCGTTGGTCAGCGTTGTCACTTGGCTGAGATTTACGGTGCCCCCATGGGTTGAAGTGATATGCAATTTTGGGATTGCCGCCGACGTCGTTGGTCCGGAAAGGGCTACGAGGTTCGGGAATTCCAACCGCGAACCCGGTCCGTCGGCCAACCAATTTGCCGCACCGCCCCCGATTGGATATCTCGTGAGGGTAGGAACCGTGACGATGGCATTGCTACGGGCGATGATTTCCAGAGTGGCGACATCCGCCAATAAGGGTAACTCGGCGTTGCCGCCGTGAAACGCGAGGGTCACGTTGGTAGCCTTGGCTAGGTGCCTTAGCGACAAACTGGAAGGCTGGTCGGTGAGGGTATTGACCCATTTCAGTGAGGTCAGATTACTAGCCAAAATCACGCCTCCACCCCGAGTCTCGAGTCCGTGTGGAATTCGAGAGGGTCCCTCCATACT
Organism: Akkermansia muciniphila; assembly: GCA_945861565.1. Classification (GTDB taxonomy): domain Bacteria; phylum Verrucomicrobiota; class Verrucomicrobiia; order Limisphaerales; family UBA9464; genus SIBK01. Next base: position 62,868 of record CAMAUY010000017.1, on the reverse strand, counting down.
CTCAAGAGTGGGTAAGTGGATGAGGCTACCGCTCCCCAATGCCTCGATATCCACTCGCCCGTTGAGCGCGGGACCGACACGCGGGAGATCAAGGACGCCGCCGTCCTGGGCCGTAAACTGGAGAACTGGAAAAAAGAAAAACAATGTGCCGCCAAACGGCCCATCGATTTGAGCGAGTTGCGGCGCCTCGATGCGGCTGCCGACACCTCTGGCGGCGAAGGCCTTATCCACAAGCGCACCCCCTGTGAACGATTTCAAATTGGCGAGTGATATCACCGAGCCTCCCTCCGCTATAAAGCTGCACTCGGCCGCAGTGCTTAATCCGTCCATTTCTATCCAAGCACCCGGCCCCGACACAGTGAACGTACTGTTACTGGCGATAATGGGGCCGGTGAGTTTGGATCGGTGGGCATTCGAGACCGTTAACTTCGCGCTCGTCAGGAGGAGGGTTTCCGTCGAGGCCAAGCTGCGCAAACGGGCGTTCCCGGAGAGACTGATGAGGGGATTGCCATCGGGCCGCTCGATGCGGACGTGGTCATTGGCGCCCGGCACGCGCCCGTTGCTCCATCGCGTCGGATCATTCCAATCGCCGCTCGTATCGGAGATCCACTCTGCCGTCGCCACGGGAAGGGTGACAACAAACGGAATTGCTATCGGCGCCTCCATTGCCACTCCGCCGGTGTCCTGGATGGCCGACGGTTCACAGCGGAGCAGCCAGGATCCCGGAAGCAGCAGGGGCTGCTCAGGCGTCAGGACGATCACGCGATTTCCCACAGCCAAACTCAGGCGTGCGAGCTTGGTGGTCACGTCGTCACCGCTTCCCAATTGTCCATCGGCGCCGAGATACGTCAGGGTCATTCCGCTGAGAGAGATCTGTTCGGGATCGAGAGCTTCGTTGAAGGTCAGGGTTGGAATTACTCGATCCACAACGGTCGCGTTCGCGGACGGATAGGAAGCGACAAACAACGGTGCGCCCCTTCCAGCGCTCAGTTGGATGTTCTGGGCGGTGGCGAAGCCGACGTTACCGCCGGTATCGATCGCGCGAAGTTGCAGTACAACCTGAGTGCCCCCGGGGGTGGCGGGCGGCAGAGTGAGAGCAAATTCGAAGGGACAGGTGCGATCGATGCCCACAACCCGTCCATCCATCCAAAGTTCGACCTGCCGCACTACGACATCATCCGTCGCATCCGCAGACAATGTGACAACCCGGCCACCGGAGAGTTGCACGCCGGGAGCGGGATCTTCGTCCGGAAAGGCCTCGGAGAAACGGACACTCGGCGCAGCATCTCGACGGTCGAAAGCCCGCAAGTTAAGTACCTGAAGTCCCTGGTTGCTGTCGGAGACTAATGCCAACCCACCGCTCAGCGCCACGGCGCGGCAAGCTCCCGGCGTATCAAACGAAGTGAGGAGCCGAGTGGTGTCAGAATTTATCGAAGTATCATAGCTCGAAACGGCCAGGGTACCGATTCCAGAAAAACTCGCGATCGTAACGAGCAAATCGTTGCCATCGTGCGCGAGGTCGTGGATCGCCGCCTGGGTGCCGGTCGGGGAACCGAGCAACCTCGGGACATCGGCGTTACTGAGATCAATATGATGCCAACCGGTAGACGTGCCGACATAGGCTCGGGCACCACACACAAACAACTTTCGCCCGGATTCCAATGGCGCTGCCTGTCCGGCGATGGCCAACGAACCCCGCCGTTGCAAGCCGTGGAAGTAGTCGTGATAGCAGATCAATTCCGTGCCCGTTAGCACGAAAAGATTTCCTCCCTGCACGCTCACGTCGTCCACATCGCCCAGACCGGTTAGCCGTGCCAGTTCAGTTCCAACTGCCAGATCCACAACCGCGACACCCCCGTTCCCCAGAGCGACATAGGCAACTCCCTCACGGATCACCACCGCACTGGCCACGGCACCGAAGCTCAATTGATGCCGGATACGAGCGTTGGCGGGAGCCCCAACCTCCACGATGGCCAGACCGGCGGATCCATCCGCCACCGCAGCCAAAGAAGCCCAACAGGCGATGGCCTGAGCGGTTCCGGGGGTATCCACCTGCCCGATGAGCATGGGTTGCAGTGGATTGAAGATGTTAAAAATGGCGACACCCGCAGAGCCATCAGCAATCAGCGCCCGATCTCCCTGCACGCAGACATCCAAAGCCGTTCCGGCGGTGTCCGCGCTAGCGACGATACCAACGTTCGCCAGGCGTCCGTCCAGCGGATTGCTACCCTGCTGCACTTCCGCACCGTCATTTATTCCGTCCCCATCGGTATCCGCGCGGTTCGCCACGGTACCGACCACAAACTCTGCGGTATCCGAGAGTCCATCTCCATCGCTGTCACCCGATAGATCCGTATGGTAGATGAAAGCGGGCAGACGGAAACTGGCCCCATTGTCACCGCTCACATACTCCTGCACCGCCAATCGCAAGGTCGCCACGTGCAGTAGCCAATGCCGGTAGTGGGTATTCGGGGCAAGAATGAGCTGGCTGTGAGCGACGCCGTTGCCATCCGCCTGACCACGCTGCTCGAGTTGGTTGTCGATATCGAAAAGGGCAAAGTATTGCGTGCCCGTGACGGGTCGAAGCCGCCGGGCTTGCTGGGATTTCGGGTTCGCGCCCCTTTGGATTTCCAGACCGTCGTCGAGTCCATCGCCATCGGTGTCCGCGGCCATTGGATTGGTGCCGCGAAGGAACTCTTCCAGATTCGACAAACCATCCCCATCCGCATCCTGTCGGGCATCCGACGCATTCTGGTCGTCGAGTCCGTATTTCAATTCAAAGTTGCCCGGTAGTTTGTCTTCGTCCGCATCCGCGGGTGACGGAACGGTGAATAGAATCGAGGTCGTTTTATAATCCACTGTCTGATCCGTGGGGAGGCCGCGAATCAAAACCGTGGCGTGGCCGGGACCCACCCCTCGCACCATTCCGTTGGAACTGACGGTTACGACATCGGTCGCGGTGGAGATGAAACGAAGTGGGATACTTGCCAACGGTAGGGTCAGGTGTGTTCCGTCCCGAAACAAACCCTGCGCGGTAATCGCCGCCTCGGCACCGACCGCCAGCCGCGTCGCCGTGGCGGCGGCAGTGAGATTGGACAGCCATTGCCCAGAGGGTACGGGTTCTGCCAGCGGATGCGCCCGGGAATGCGCCGGCGCGGCACCGAGGCAAGTCCAACCCTGAGTCACTGCATACGCCTCTAGTATCGCGATCCGTACGTCGTGAACAGCCTGTCCGGCGCGGTACGCCCCACCCTCGTGCCGGAGGTTGTGCTCGGGATCGTCAATATCCCAATCCTTTGTAAAGGCGATGATGAAGTTCGCGAAGATAGATTTTGCCTGCGCTCTCAGAAAACTCTCCGCCTCGCCAGCACTGAGGGAGCACGGGGCGACTAAAGACTCAATTTCGAGTTCCTTCGCAGGCCACGTACGAGAGACGGAGAGCGGCACTTCCACCGTTTTATGATAATTTTCGTGAGCCCGGGTTGCCTCAAACATGCGGTAATAGGTTTTGACACCCGTTGGCCCGCCATAGTAGTGACTCAAATCGTCGATCGCATAACAATAGTCCGTCTGATTGGTAATATTGCCGCCGGTTCCGATGGAGGGTTCATAATAGGCATTGCTAATCTTAACTTCCCCAAACGAGTTCAATTGCGTCACCCGGAGTCGCCACCCAGGTGCCGAGTTATCATAACAAACTTCCGCGTCAAAGGTCCATTTGGTCGGCTGGGCCGTGGAGGTGGCGTCGGTTGTGATGCTCGCCGTCCAATTGTCGTAATTAATTGCGGCGGCCGAGTTGCTGCCACACGGGTTCGATGGCTCCTGGTTTTCGCATTTTCCATCCGTGCAAGAGTCCTTCGTGCACTCGTTGCCATCATCACAATCATCATCGTCTTGACAGGATGTACATTCCTCGGGCGGGTTTGCGCTCTCGCATTCGTCTTCTCTCTCGTCGCCGCCATCCCCGCTGGTACCCGGAGCCACCCCGTGCCATCCGGGTTGTCGAACGCCCACGCCTGGATCACTGTCCACAAACGTTCCATCTAGACTGACCGTCATGCTCCCTTGGATCTCCCAGCGGCCTGTATCGTGATTATAGCTCCAAAGCGCCGTCTTGGCTCCGGGCGGAAGTTTCTTGCCAGTTGCCGCGTCCGGGAGATTGGGAAAGCGGACCGGAACGGGGCGATCAAAGTTACTCGGACCATCGGTTTGAATGGTGATCACCAGCGGAAAGCTCAATCCGGACGGAAGCGGTTCGGGCAATCGATCCGGTGCCACCGGAGCTATCCCCACAGTCCCACCTCGACCGCCATCGTCGCTGAAAAGGGCGTTGGCGGGCACGGTGATCGCGACGCCATTAAGCGCCGGGTTTGCCGCAATCACTTCGGGCGGAAAAGTGATCTTAGTATCGATGAATGCGCTGACGACTTGAAGGGTATTGCTGCGGATCAACGGCAGGAAGATTTCGCCGCTGCCGGCAGCCAGGTTATCCGTCCGCCCGGCCACCGCTTCCCAAGCTTTGCCGACGGTTGGATAGTATGCGCCATCCGGCCAGATGCTCCCGGTGGCGTTGCGGCCGTCCACATGTACAAAGAATCGGCCGGCCGGGCATGGGTCCAGGCGGAAGTTTCCGTCGAGATCCGTGAAGGTGTATAATCGGTCCTCGGCACCGTCGACGCTGATGTAAACTCCCTCCAAGGGTCGGTTCACCGGCATGGCACTCCCGATGCCCGGGACTAGATCGGACGCAAAAATACGCCCCGAGATTGCCGTGCCGGGCACTGGCTGGATTCCCAACGTCTCAAAGACCACGCTCCGACTGCTACCGGAGACGCCCTTTCCGTCCGCATCGATATTTGAACCCGACTCATCGGCGAGCAGAGATCCGTCGAGAACCACTGTGATTTGAGAGCTGGCGGGAAGCGGTGCCAGATAAAATAACGTTACGGTGCGCCGATCCAAGGAGAGCTCCGCGCGACTCAGCAGGCGGCGGGTGCCCAAGCTGGCAAACAGACTGTTCGAGGTGAACATGGTGCCGGAGGCAAGCGGTTGGCTGAAACGGAAAATGGTCTCGCGACTCACGGCCACTCCCGTTTCTCCGCTGGAGGGAGACGTGGAAGCCACGGTCGTCAACCCCGCCAGATGAACTCGATAAAAAGTGGCTGCGATGCTCGGCGAGGTCACGAAGCTGAATTTGCCATCAACCACGATTGGGTTGGGACGGATGGCTTGCCACGCCACCGGGGGATCGAGCGAGGGAGTACTCTGCAGGATATGACCGGAACTTAGATTGGTGCCTTGGATCAAAATCCTGAGATCAGGGAGCAATTTCAACGACATCTCAGGCGGACTGGCTGCCGCCGCATTGGCAGCCCTTGGTCCGTCTGCGATGACCAACAGGACCAAAAAAACCAGGCTTCGCAATGAACGTAGGGTTTTCATTCAGTAGGCTTCAGGATTTGCATAATTCGCATTCCGCGGAACAGCGAATAGCGGATTCGAGCGACCCTCGTCAGGTTACAGTGCTCATCGCCTCGGCTGTGAGTGGCATCGGCTTCCTCGAGTCGCCCGGCGCAACCTCGAAAGCAACCCTACCGAAACGTAACGATCGCGAACCAGTCGAAGACGCGAAAGTCCCGTTCATTGTTCGACACGAGTCGCCGAATGCCGGCCCGCTGATAGGTCGCTGCCAGCAGGGTATCCAAGAGCCTTTTTCGCCCCAGTTGGTGCCGAGTCAACCATTCTAGGAAATTTGTCACGCACTCCCCATCTGGAAAGACCCGCTGCACCTCCGCGGCCTGCCACCAATGCTCAGCCCGGGAGATAGCCCCGGAAATCGTCAGTGGCTGCGGCATCCGCTTCGAATCAGTGACGATATGAACGAATTCGGCCAAAGTCTGTGGTGCCACCGCGAAGTCATGCCCGCCCGCTAGGAGGCTTTCCAGCAAAGCATCCGCCGGACGGTGGAAAGGATGGTCGCGTATCTCCACGGCGACCAAAAAATCGGTGTCAATTCCGTGTGTCATCGAGCATTTCCTCGAGCAGATCATCCCCGCCACTGATCGCCTGGATCGGCCCGCCCACACTGGTCGGCCTCCGATCCCGGAGTGTCGTACGCCGTTGCATATGCATTTGCCGATACATCTCCATCGCCTCGCGGATCAACTCGGACGCCTTCCTATCTTTTTTTTCCGCATAAGCCCGGAATTCCTCATAGACCGGTTCAGATACATTGACCGTGATTGTCTTCATGCATCGAATGAAACAGTTATTGTCCGGTTGTCAACATTCGTTCAGGCGGCGGACGTTGCAGCGCAATCCAGATGCAGGCTCAGCGATCGCTGCTAGCCCCAAAATCACCCGGAGTCACTTTCCAAAAGTGCGCCGCAGATGTGCGCGGCTTCGGGTGGCAATGGCATCCGGACCTTCGTCGAAAACGAAGACCTCCACCGAAACATACCCGTCATAACCCACCTCGCGCAACGCCGAGCCAATGGGGAGAAAATCAACCGAACCGAACCCGGGGCCCTTGAGGTTTTGATCGTTGGCGTGGAAATAGGCGAACTCGCCCCGGGATTCCTGGATGATCTGGGGAATCGGTTTGGCTTCCGAGCACATCGCTTTCACGTCCAGCAGAATCTTGAAAGCCGGTGACGGCAGACGGTGCGTCAAGGCTATAGCGTCCGCCGCCCGGTTAATGAAATTTGTTTCACTCGGAGCGAGGGGCTCGAAGCAGAGTGTCTGGCCCAAATCCTCGGCGACCTTTACCGCATCCCGCACTACTTCCAGCGTTCGGGCACAACCCTCCTCGACCGAAACGCCCGGGGCGAGGTCACGCTGTTTGGGCGACCCGAGAATGAGGAACTTTCCCCCGAGTTCCTTGGAAAATCGAACGAGGTCAACAAGGTAGGCCGCCGTACGCCGGCGCACCGCGGCGTCCTCCGTCGTAATGTGGAGGCCTTCGGTCTTGGCGAGCAGCCAGTGAATTCCCGAGATGGCGATACCGGCGGCGGCGGCCTGATCTCGGATTTCGCGGCGCCGGGCGGCGGATATGTCCGTGACGTAGGTGGCTATCGTAAACGGAGCAATCTCCACGGCGTCGTAACCAGCGGCTCGGGCGTGGCGAAAAATCTCGGGCAACGGCCACCCCTGGTAGATCTCGTTACAGATGCAAAATTTCACCGCCCGAGACTGCCGGAGTCCGGAGGATTCTCCCACTAAAAAGCTGACAGCCCCCGTTGTTCAGCGCGACCCATCCGGGCAGTCACGGAGAGCCGGGGGTCTCTCGGAGCCCTCGGCGACCAATTGTCGCATTTTTGCAAACCACCAGGCAGCTCGGGCGGGCGGGCATCGCCGGGACGCGGCGCCGCGCCGATTAGGAACCGCTAGGCCGAAGGTCAGTTGATTCGTGGTACGACTGCTGGATGTTTTCACGAGCGCGAGAGTCGCTCATGGGGTCAGACAACGGTTGTCATAGGGTCAGAACAAGGAATGATCATTAAAGCCATCATGGGTGCGAGGCAATGTTTGGGGGTGCCGTTCAATCGATTCCTAATCCCACAACCCAGGTTGGGCTCATCCCGCGAATGCCGCTCCCATCACGCGGCGGCATCGCTCAGTTTGAATCGATCGGGATGGCGGGCCCGGCTAACCGCGGTGTCGTAGCTGATTTGTGCCCGTGCGTAAAGATCGTGGAGGCAATTGTCCATCAGCACCATTCCATCTCGCTGGCTGGTCTGCATCACGTTGTAGAGATGATGGAGTTCGTTCTGACGGATGACCGTGCGGATGGCGTGATTGGCGACCAAGAGCTCGTAACCCAACACCCGTCGCAGACGATCCACCGACGGCAGCAGTTCCTGGGCGATGATCCCCTGGAGCGTGTTGGCCAGTTGGAGGATGACTTGCCGCTGCGCGGCGCCTTCAAAGACGCCGATAATTCGCTCCAAAGCATGACTGACTCCCGGGGAATGCATGGTCGCCAGGACTAGATGACCCGTTTCCGCCGCGGTCAACGCGGTTGCGATGGCCTCGTGGTCACGAATCTCGCCGACCACGATGACGTCGGGATCTTGTCGCAGCGCATGAATAAGCGCTCGATTGAATGAGCGGACATCCGTCAAAACCTCCTGCTGAACGATGATTGCACGGCGGTTTTCGTGCACGAATTCAATCGGATCTTCCAGCGTGAGAATCTTGCAGCGGCGCTCGCTGTTGATGAGGTCAACGAGATAGTTGAGCGTCGTGGTCTTGCCAGCTCCGGTCGAGCCGACGATCAATACGAGGCCATTCGGGCGGCGGACTAGGTCATCGAGTTTTGCGGGCAGTCCCAGATCCTGCCGGGTGGAAATGGATTCACCGCAGAATCGGAAGCACATTTCCACCACACCATTCCGGCGGTATAGCGTGACGCGGATTCGACCGACCCGGGGATGTTTCACCGACAGGCACAATTCCCAGTCCTGCTCGAATTTCAGCCGCTGAGAATCCGTGATCAGCGAGTACGCCATCGCTGTCACCTGTTCAGCGGAGAAGGAATCTTCGTCGGCCAGAATGATCTCTCCGGTGACGCGAAACGCAGCGGGAACCCCGGCCATAATGTGCAGGTCAGACGCCTGCATCTCGACGGCACCCAAAAACAGACGGTCCAACTGTGGGTGGATCACAGGTGCCAGCGTGAACCGTCACCGGCAGGCTGTCAGTCGCCAAATTCGAGTCAAGGCGTCGCAACCTTCCAAAGATGACCGGCGGTCCGGATGAATAACGAACGGTCCGTCGCCGCGTAGCTGCTCAAACTGCGCTCGTCTAGCTCGTTTCGAGCCAGAAGCTGGTACGTCTTGCCTGGCTTGAGAACAAACCCTGTGCCCGATTCGTTCTGCATATAAATCCGGCCATCCCCGTAAAGGGGTGAGGCGGAAAAATCCCCGCCCAACCGCTCGCTCCAATGTACCGTTCCCGTTCGGGCGTCGGCACACGTGGCGATGCCCGCGTCGGACACAAAATAGAGTTCAGCACCCACCACAAGCATCGAGGGTGTGTTGGGAGCTCCTTTTGCCGTATTCCAGACAATCTGCGAGTCCGTGCAATCTCCCGAGGCCCCGGCCGCTCGGATCGCGAGGACACTGGGGCGATCGTAACCGGTTCCGATAAACAGCAGTCCCAGCGCGAATACCGGGCGTGGAATGACCGAGTACCCTTCCCCATAACGAACCCGCCAAAGCTCCTTGCCAGATGCAGGTTCGTAACCCCCGACGAATCCACTGCCAGGGCTGATTACTTGGGTCCGGCCGTCGATCTCGATGGATTGGGGCGTGCCGAACGAAAACGTCTTCTTCGCCGTGGTCTGCCTCGGAGTTTTCCACTGCAGCATCCCCGTCGCCGCATCCAGGGCGACCACCGCTGGGTCGCTACCGCCATCCACGCTGAAGATCAGGGAATCTCCAACCCGGATCGGCGATCCCCCGTTGCCATGCACCGGCGCGTAACGCTGGGAGGTGTTGGTCCAAAGGATTCCGCCGTCGGAATTCAGGCTGGCCGTTCCCTCATGACCGAAGTGGACGAAGACGCGATTCCCATCGACGACCGGCGTCGGACTGGCATGGCTGTTCTTACCATGGATGCGGGGTGCCTTGCCGGCCAGTTCGCGGAAAACTTCCACGTCCCACAATACCCGACCGTTACTGGCCGCCAGACAGAGTGTCCGGAGTGAAAGATCCGCTCCACCCTCAATCGGGGCGGCCGTGGTTAGATAGAGACGCCCCTCCGAGAGCACCGGCGAAGACCAGCCGCTGCCAGGGATTGCGGTCTTCCAGGCGATGTTGTTTGTGGTATTCCACGACAAAGGCAAATGGCTGGCACTCGAATGCCCATCGCCGAGCGGGCCACGGAATTGCGGCCAGTCCGGTGCTCCCGACGCCACCGGGCTCGTCGCCAGCACCAGGATCACGGCGGTGACCTGCCATCGAAGCATCACTCGGAGGGTAGACATCCCGGAACGATAGGGAGACACAGCAAGGTGGACAAGCGTCATGATTGAACCCGTGCGTCCGCGCGTCCGCCGGTGCATCTTGAAGTTGTCGGAATGGCAACGAAGAAAACCAAGGAAACGAAGGCCAATAACGACAGGACGAATCTTAGTTCTCTTCGTGTGCTTCTGTTCAAAGAGATTAGCCTGCGTTCTTTCGTCTCTTATCTCTCGAATAGTAAACCTTGCGCTTGAAGGGTTACCGTAGACATAGAGGAACGATACTCAGGCTCGTCACATGGAGCAAGGGCGCATAAACGCCGAGCGCCGCTGCTCACTGACGCACCACCGAGGGCACCCAGCATGGAATCACGACGCAACCGGCCCGTTCACTGGAGCAGCCTGGCTCGGCCTCCAGACCTCGAAGAACTCCAGCGTCAATGGGCTCAGGCATTCGTGTGATTGGCGTGATTCGTGGGCAAAAGAAAATGCGGGTGTGCCCACGAATCACACCAATCACACGAATGAAAACCTGGTGCTCATGTTGAACGTGGAGATTGGGGGGACTGGAGCTCAGTCTCCGGTCTTATGACTAAATCATCCATAAGTTCTGTTGCCACTTCCACAGGTTCCCCAGCGAAGACTCCGGTCGCTATACGCCATCACAATAAATCGCCCCTTCGCCAGCGCTTCATCGATTATCTCATCCTTCAAACAGAAGGCGCGCCGTACCGTCGAGGCTTATACCGACTGGATCAGTCACCTGCTGGAGGGGCGACAGAGAATATAGCCACAATAGGGCGCATTATCCTCTGGCTCTGTCGCCCCTGACGGGGCTTACGTTTTGCGCGCACACTATCCCACGGCTCACGCCGTGGCTGGAGATTGGGCATATTTGTCCGTTCGTCCCGGAGGGACGGCTGACAATCAAGCCCACGATCGGGGACAACATTCTTCGTGCATGAACATGCCACCGACTCAACCGTCCCTTCGGGACTCGCATAATTCAATCCACCGTTCCCGGCGTTGAAACGCCGGGCTATTCTCACGATGTCCCTCCGGGACAATCAGAACATGGCCAATCTCCAGGGCGCCTGGCTCTACAGAACCAGCAGGCGATCTATACGCTGCCGTTTATTGCCGCTGCGGAGACGTTGTTACAGTTCGGGGTGGAAGATCCATCACCCGCCAAGCCTTCCAGCCAATCGTAGCGCGCAATTTCAGCGAGCTGCGGTAGGGGCTGCTATTGTCTGTGATCAGCGACACCTCCTCCAACAGGCGCATACGAGGAATCGTGATCCTCTGAAAACGAGCTCCCGTTGGCAATCGCTACCCGTTCGTTGCGAATGGAGCCGGATATTCTACCGGAGTACTTTCCTTCGGACTTCCGGCGTGAGGTTCACGGGGAAACATCCATCCGAGAATGGCTATAGCCAGTGCTGCGAGGGCGACTACAATCGCCCACACCGACAAGCGGTTCGAGTAATGGCTAGCCTCAATCGTTTCCCGATCCAGCGCAACCGTCTCCTGATGCCTTTGTGCCCCAATCTGAGCGGCAGCCCCCGAGTCCTTCTTTGCCTGCTCCACCTCACGACGCTCAAGCTCCCGATGAATCGCTTCAATTGAACGACTGGCCTCAGATGCCATCATCTGTCCCGGTCGGCACTGGCTATTGCACACAGTCAGCATGGAATTCAAATCGTCAGGTGAAACAGCAGGAGACGACAATCTTCCCTTCTCAACCACGGTCCAAATCTCCATCATACAAAGTGGCATATGTTCGCGATAATCGACGGACACCTACCGTCGCTGCTCAGTGACGCGCGTCGAGTGTGCCCAGCATGCACTCGGTGCGCAACCGGCGTGTTCACTGGAGCAGCCTGGTTCGGCTTCCGGACCTCGAAGAACACCCGCGTCAATCGGCTCGGGCATTCGTGTGATTGGTGTGATTCGTGGGCAAAAGAAAATGCGGGTGTGCCCACGAATCACACCAATCACACGAATGAAAACCTGGTACTCATGTTGAACGTGGAGATTGGCTCGACCGAACAGATATTCCGCCAAACGTGGGTTTGGCCGAGCATGTTCCATTTTTGCGGACTTTAAAGTTCTTCCGCCGAGGTTCGCAATCAATTGTTTGGCCGATTTATGGGCGTACCTCTTGAGCCGGGAAGAGGTGCAAGCGGTGTTGAAAAAAATGGCGGGCTCGCTGGGTTTGATCGGACGGCTTCTATACGGCAGCGGCATGCGCCTGCTGGAGGGATTGAAGGCGCATCTGCTGGAAAGCGGCACGGACATCCGCACGTTACAGGATCTGCTCGGACGTGCGGATGTGTCGACGACACAGATTTATACCCATGTGATGAAGAAACCGGGGCTGGCGGTGAAGTTCGGGATACGCCCCCACTTTGGTCAATAACGTGAGGATGACCTCGTGCCTTCCGGGTTCGGAACTTTTGTCCCACCGGAGCCAACCCCGGCGCGAAATGGTCGAGTTGGGCGTTGCGTCCCGTGTCGCTGCGGTTGATTAGACGTTGCCGCCTGCAAGGGTCGGGTATCGCGGCGCGGCTGCTGCGAACCCGGCTGCCGCGCTCTCGTGGAATTCTGATCGCGGCCCGGCCGCTGTGAATTGGGCCGACCGGCGGGGCGCCTTGTATCGCTTTGACTCGCGCTCGGTAACACAGGACGCCTGGAGTGAGAGGAAGCCAGGGTGCGGCCCGGCGCGGGCGGACGGGACAATCCCGACGGGCGTTGGGTGCCGGCACGATCCTGCTTGAGTGAAACACGGCGGTCGAACGGCTGGGAACGAGGAGGGTTCCGGCGGCTTTGGGCGGACGGCGCGGGTCGTGCAGTTCTCGAGGGCTGCGACAGCGGGCTCTTCGCCAATCGGAAGTCGACCCGCTTCTTGAAGCGATCGATCTTGGCAACCTGCACGTCCAATCGATCGCCCAGCTTGATGATCCGGCGGGTGCGGCGTCCGACGACATGGAGCCGTGCCGGGTCGAAGACGTAGAAGTCGTCCTTCAGCTCGGAGAATGGAACGAGGCCGCTCATGCCTAGGTTCGTCACATCGACGAAAAATCCGAAGTTCCTCAGGTCCGTCACGAGTGCGGAATAGATCTGCGGCCGCGCTGACTTGAGTTGAGCATTCAGAAATGCGTACAGCTTCACGTCCTTGCTGTCACGCTCAGCGTCGGCTGAGTTGCGCTCGGTTGTGGAAATATGCTCGGCCGTTTCCCGGAGCGAATGTTTCGGACCGTGCCCATCCTCAAATAACGCACGATGCGCCACCAAGTCCGCGTAGCGCCGGATCGGCGAAGTGAAGTGCGCGTAGTGTTTCTTCGCCAAACCATAATGACCGAGCGGCTCGACGGCGTAACGGGCTCGCATCAGTGATTTGAGAAAACCGATCTTCAGCGCGGGACCGATTGGCAGCGTGCCCAGGCGATGCAGCAACTTCTGCACTTCGACGCGGAGACCCAGGTTTCCGCACGGGACATGATGACTGAGGACTTCGTCGCGGTATTCCTGGAGACGTCGCGCGTCCGGTTCCTCATGCACCCGGTGAACGGCGGCCCGCTTCAAATGCAGCAAACGCGCCGCCACGGCTTCGTTGGCCAACAACATGAATTCTTCAATCAACTGATGAGAGATGTCGTTCTCCACCCTTTCAATCCGCGCCACCTGGCCTTGTTCATCGAGACGGATTTTCATCTCCGGGAAATCGAGTTCGAGCGCACCCGCCTTGAAGCGTAGTCGCCGAATCCTCTGCGCGAGATCGTTCGCGTGATGCAACATCTCCTCGATCGGACCCGACGGCGGGCGTTGCAGAATCTCGAATGCCTCGCGGTAGGTGTATCGGCGTTGAGAATGAATCACCGCAGCATAAAACCGCGTCTTCAGCACTCGGCCGTCGTGCGCAATCAGAAATTCCACGCACTTGGTCAGGCGATCCACATTGGACTTAAGCGAACAGAGTTCATTGCTTAACGCCTCCGGTAGCATCGGAATGACACGGTCCACGAGATACGTTGAATTGCCCCGCCGGCGCGCCTCGTCATCGAGCGCGGTCCCCGGTGTCACATAGTGCGAAACATCGGCGATATGGACCCAGAGTTTCCAGTGGTCCCCGGAAACCCGTTCCAAACAGATCGCGTCGTCGAAGTCCTTGGCATCGTCCGGATCGATGGTGATGACCGGATGCCGCCGGCAATCCTCACGCCCCGCAATTTCCTCGGGACGCACCGTTCCGCCGATGCCACGCGCCTCGTCGAGAACCTTCTTCGGAAAGTGTAGCGGGAGGTTGTACTGACGGAGCACGGAAAGCATGTCCACCCCCTCGGCATCGGGCGCGCCAAGAACCTCCACAATCTCCCCCTCCGGATTCGTGTGTCGCGATTCCCAAGCCCGCAGCTCGACCACGACCTTGTCGCCAACCAGCGCTTTGCGCCCGACGTCTCGCGGCTCCGGCACATAGATGTCATGCGGGGTACGGGGGTCGTCGGGGATCACATACAGAAAACGCGGGCTGCGCTGGAGCGTGCCGACAATTTGCGTGCGATGACGTTCCAGCACCCGCAGGACCGTGCCCGTGGCTTGAATTTCCTCGCCCGAGCGCGGCGGTCGCAATGAGAGATCGCGGCGCACGAGCACCCGATCTTCGTGCATGGCCGTCCCGGTGGCACTCTCCGGAATGGCAATCTCCTTCAGGGTGGGATCGTCCGGAATAAGAAATCCCTTCCCCTGACGGTTCATGCGAATACGTCCCGGAATCAGGTCGGCCTCGCGTGGAATGACGTACCGATTTCCCTTAATGCGCGCGATCTGGCCGGATTGCTCCAGATCGCGGATCGTACGCTGTAAGTCCTGTTGGCGTTCGGGCGGCTGCGCCAGCAGCCGGAGCAATTCCGGCACGTTCGATGGGACGTACGTTTCCTGCCCCAGCAGTTTCAGGAGTAGCTCTTTCACGGATCGAAGTATGACGCTTGAACGGGTCGAATCGCAATAACTGCGCGGCAGAGATTGCTGTCTTCCTGAATCCGCCACCTCAGGAGGCGGCGTTCACCCGAAAACCTCTTATTTCGACGAATGAAATCAAGGTTGCTCGGTCCACAAACGCTCACTCTCAGCTGAACGACGCTAAAAAATCGCCAAGGTTACACATGCAATCCCGCTGATAAATCACTCAGAAGAAATATCTTATCATTAGCTTGCCTTTTAGTGCGAAATGCCGATTGTGCCGGCATTACCGTTGCAGACCGTTCACGTCGAGGGCCCTGTCAATGAACCTGACGACTGTCTATCCGTGGGATTTCGGAAGCAATTTACCTTTGCGATTTTCACCAACCGCTGCGCCATGAATCTTTACCCTCGCCTCACCTCCGTCGCAGCCTTCATCGCTGTCGCGGCAACGCTGGGCCAGCTACCGGCTCAAACTACCTTCGTTCCGAAGGGTGCCACGTGGAAGTATCTGGACACCGGAACCAGCTTGTCCCCGGAGTGGGCCACACTGACCTATGACGACGGTTCCTGGCCGAATGGCCCCGCCCAACTGGGCTACGGCGATGGCGATGAGGTCACCGTCGTCAGTTTCGGACCCAACTCCACAGCGAAGTACATCACGACCTACTTCCGGAAGGTTTTCACCGTGGCGGATCCAAACGTCCTGACGGGACTGAAGCTCGAACTGCTGCGCGATGATGGGGCAGTGGTCTACCTGAATGGAACCGAGGTGGCTCGCAGCAACCTGCCAACGGGAGCCATCGACTCATCGACCCCCGCCTTGGTGGCGGTGAGCGGTGCGGATGAGACCACGACCTTTTACCCGTTCACCCTGAGTCCAACGCAATTGGTCGCGGGATCTAACATCCTGGCCGTTGAGATCCATCAACAATCGGGTACCAGCTCGGACATCAGCTTCGATTTGCGCCTCACGGACGGGGCGACCGGTCCCGTTCTCACCCGCGGCCCCTATCTGCAACTCGCAACACCGACTGGGGTGATCCTCCGCTGGCGTACCGATGTGGCCGCCAACAGTCGAGTCACCGTCGGTACTTCGCCGGGCAGCCTCAGTGTCGCCTTTGAGGATGCCACCGTCACCACCGAGCACGCAATTCAGGTCAGTGGTTTGACGTCGGATACATTGTATTACTATGGCGTCGGGACCACGGTCGGCACCCTCGCCAGTGGTCCCGATTATGCCTTCTACACCGCGCCCGCCGTGGGCACGTCACACCCAACCCGTATTTGGGTGCTGGGAGATTCCGGCACGGCCAACACCACGGCGGCAGCGGTCCGCAATGGCTATACCGGGTATGCCGCTGGACGCTATACCGACGTCTGGTTGATGCTCGGTGACGACGCTTATAACACCGGAACCGACGCGGAGTTTCAGGCGGCGGTTTTTAACATGTACCCTTCCTATCTTCGGCAATCGGTTCTCTGGTCGGCCATCGGCAATCACGAAACCGCACAGTCCGTCAACCCGCCGCTGACGATCCCCTATTTTCAGATCTTCAACCTGCCGACGGCGGCCGAGGCGGGCGGGGTGGCGTCGGGCACTGAGAAATACTATTCGTTCGACTACGGCCGGATTCACTTTATCGCGCTGGATTCGATGACTTCTTCGCGCCTGCCGGGAAGCGCGATGCTGACCTGGCTGCAGGCCGATCTCACCGCCACCACCCAGGACTGGATCATCGCCTTCTGGCACCATCCTCCTTATACCAAGGGCTCGCACAATTCCGACACCGAGACGGAATTGATCGAAATGCGGAGCAACGTGCTGCCAATACTGGAGGCGGGCGGCGTGGATCTGGTGCTCTGTGGCCACAGCCACAGCTATGAACGGTCTTTTCTTATCAACGGCCACTACGGCCTTTCGACGACCTTCAATGCGCTCATGAAACTCAATCCGGGCGGCGGACGTGAGGGTATTGATGGCACCTACACCAAGCCCCTCGGCCTTGCAGCCAACCAAGGAGTCGTCTATCTCGTCGCCGGCAACGGCGGGCACGTCACAAGCTGGACCGGTGGCAGCACGGCCGAGTATAACCCGACACCCCATCCCGCAATGTTCTACTCCGCATTGCACACCGGTTCGCTGGCAATCGATGTCGTCAACAATCGTTTGGACGCAAAATTGATCCGAGAAACGGGTGCCGTGGATGACTATTTCACCCTCGTCAAAAACCTGCCCAACACGCCGCCCTCGGTCAGCCTGAGTAGCCCGTCGGAAAGCGCAACGTTTACCGCCCCAGCCAGCGTGACGATCACCGCGGCCGCGGCCGACACCGATGGGAGTGTTCGGCAGGTTGATTTCTACGCCAACGGCTCTCTCCTCGCCAGTGTCGCCAGCCAACCTTTCACTTTCAATTGGAACGACGTCGCCGCTGGCACCTACGCTTTGACCGCCGCCGCCACCGACAATCTGGGAGCGAGCACCGCCTCCGCCGCGGTGAATATCACCGTCAATGGAACTGTCCCCGCCACGCCGACCGGCCTCGTCGCGATACCTGTCTCGAAATCGCAGATTAACTTAAACTGGACGGACAACGCCAACAACGAGACCGGCTATCGGATTGAGCGTTCGCTCAATGGCACGTCGTTCACCCAGATCGCCGTCACCGGCGCGAATGCAACGACCTATTCCAGCACCGGGCTGGCCGCCAACAAGACGTATTACTACCGGATACGGGCCACCAATTCCGCCGGATCATCCGCCTACTCGAACACCGCATCCGCCAAGACACCGAAAAGATGAAAACCCTCCCGGGAAGATTGGAAAGGCGAGCGCGAATGATCGCGATGGCCGCGTGGTTGCTGACGTTGGAGATCGCCTGCGGCCATGGTGATCTGCACGAACAAATCAGCCGAATCACTTCACAAATCCGACAATCTCCGCTGGAGGTCGACCTCTATCTGCGGCGTGCCCGGCTTAACCATCTGCATCAAGATTGGGCCGCCGCGAGCGCCGATTACCAACGTGCTGAAACGCTGGCACCGACCCTGGATGCCATCCGACTCGGTCGGGGCCAGATGCTGCTCGCCGCGGCCCGCCTCGAAGATGCCAAATCCGAGCTCGACAAGTTTCTAACGAAAGTGCCTCTGCACGTGGATGGCCTTATCACTCGGGCACGGGTCGAAGCCCGTCTCGGCCGACCGCGCGCGGCGGGGGTGGATTTTCTCCGGGCAATTGAGTTGGCACCCCATCCGGAACCGGAGCTTTACCTCGAATGCGCCCAGACGCTTTCGTCGATTGACGCGGAGCACACTGGGGTAGCGATTGGCGTATTGGACCAGGGTATCGCCAAACTCGGCAATCTGCCGTCCCTCGGAGTTCCTGCCCTCGATCTGGAAGTGAGACTCGAGCGCTTCGATGCAGCCTTGGCCAGGATACAACGGCTCAGTACGACGTCGGCACGGCGGGAGACGTGGCTCGCTCGCCGGGGAGACGTCCTCATGCAGGCGGGGCGGGTGCACGAGGCCCGGGAGAGTTATCACGCCTCGAATCAATGCCATTGCGAACCTGCCGCCCCACGTAAGGACTCGCCAAGCAACCTCGGATCTGGCGGCGAGTGTTCAACGAAAGCTCACAACGCCGTCGCCAGGCCAAACATCGGCCGACCCAAACTGATTCATCACCTCTGGACACTCCAGATTTGCCCTGCCTTTATTGCCGGGACCGAAAAGGATGATGAGAGGCTTCCTTGCAGGCGCTACTTCGGCTTAAGATCGCGCTCATGAACATCCCCTCCCTCTCCTCGAGTCGAATCAGCTTATTCGGCCAGAGTTTCGTCCTCATTCTTGCCAACCTTATGAGTGCTCTTCTCCCCGCTGTCGCGGCGGATTCCCCATTGCAGCTTACTCTCCGCTCGCGAACCGCGAGTCCGCCTCACCCGCCCACAGAGATAGTGCGCACTGCGTCCTGGGAGCCGAAGCAGACCGCGATCATTGTTTGCGATATGTGGGACGATCACTGGTGCAAATCCGCTTCGCGCCGAGTCGGTGAGCTCGCCGGACCGATGAACGCCATGCTCAAACAGGCCCGGGCTCGGGGCGTGTTTGTCATCCATGCTCCCAGCAGTGTCACGGGTTTCTATAAAGATACTCCCCAACGCCGGCGGGCTCTCGCGGCTCCGTTTGCCCCGACTCCGGTACCCCTCGCCACCGCCGAGCGCTGGGGCACAAAGTGGTGCTGGACCGATCCCAAGCGCGAGCGAGTGTTGCCCATTGATGACTCGGATATGGGCTGCTCGTGTGTCGGTCTCAAATGCACCGTGCGCGAGGCCTGGACCCGCCAGATCGCCACGCTCGAACTCGCGCCCGAGGACGCCCTCAGCGACAGCGGCCAGGAGATCTGGAATCTGCTCGTCGATCGCAAAATCGACCATGTCATCCTGTCCGGGGTTCATTTGAACATGTGTGTGCTGGGACGCCCCTTTGCGATCCGACAGATGGTCTACCTTGGCAAACAGGTGGCACTGATGCGTGATTTTACGGATTCGATGTATAATCCTGAGCGTCCGCCCGGTGTTGATCATTTCACCGGCACCGATCTGGTCGTGCAGCATGTCGAACAGCACTGGTGCCCCTCCTTCACCAGCAGCGATATTACGGGACGTCCGCCGTTTCGCTTCGCCGAGGATGCCCGCCCTTGATTTCAAGGAGCTGGGCAGCCTCAAGGCCGAATACCGCTCAAGCCCTTCGGAACTCCGGAGTTTGGCCGCTTTGAAGATGCGGATCGCCGCCTGAGGAAAGTTTTCCGCATCATCGGAGGCTCGCTTCGCGGCCGGGAACGAGGGACCGTGTTGATTTCCTCTATTCTCACCGGTCGAACTGCAGCATTGCATTTTCAGGCAGTCCGGCGCACTACCGCCGCATGAAAGCCTCGGGTCATTTTATCCTCTGCCTATCGTGCCTGATTGCCCCTCTGGCACTCGCTGAAACCGTCAAAGATCGCGAAGCGGCGGTTCGTCAGGACAAGGCCGCTCTCGAGACCGATGCCCGATGGGCGTATAACGACATGAAGAGTGGCTTCGCCCGTGCGAAGAAAACCGGCAAGCCGTTGATGGCTGTATTGCGCTGTGTTCCTTGCCTCGCCTGCGCCGGCATCGATGCCAGCGTGCTTACTGAACCCTCCCTGGCACCGTTGCTGGACAACTTTGTCTGTGTGCGACTCATCAATGCCAATGCCTTAGATCTTTCCCTGTTTCAGTTCGATTACGATCTCTCGTTCTCGGTGCTTTTCTTCAACGCCGACGGGACTCTCTATGGCCGCTTTGGTTCCTGGACTCATCAAAAGAATCAGCACGAAAAATCCACCGCCAGTCTGAGCCGGGCTATGGAAGGAGCCCTTGAAATTCATCACGCGTATCCCGAGAACAAGCCGATGCTTTTGGGGAAGCAGGGTACCCCCAGCCCATACCAGACGCCGGTGAACATTCCCACGCTCGACGGCAAATATCGGCTTGAACTGGATTGGAAGGGGAAAGTGGTGCCGAGTTGCGTCCATTGTCATCAGATCGCGGACGCATTGCGCATCGTGCATCGTAACAAAAACGAGGCGATTCCCGCCGAGTTGATCTACCCCATGCCCGCGCCGGAAACCATCGGCCTCGTAATGGCTCCGGAGGCAGCCGCAACGGTCGAGTCCGTCCGAAAAGATTCGATTGGGGCGCGCGCGGGTTTCGAGTCCGGCGATAGAATCGTCACGCTATCGGGACAATATCTCCTCTCCGTTGCCGACGTTAGCTGGGCTCTCCATCGTGCGCCAGAGGTCGGATCCCTCGTGGCCGTCATCAAGCGTGGAAGTGCGGAGATGGGACTTGCCATCGAGCTTCCGGCCGGGTGGCGCAGCAAGTCGGATATCGCGCGACGGGTTGGCACCTGGGGAATGCGCGGCATGGCCACCGGAGGCCTTCTGTTGGAGGATTTGGCCGATGGCGAACGCCGTCAACAGCAGATCGGAACGGATCGGATGGCACTCCTCGTCAAGCACGTTGGTGAATACGGCTCCCATGCCGCCGCCAAGAAATCCGGGTTCCTTAAGGGCGATGTCGTCGTCGACATTGCCGGGATTTCCGGGCGAATGACCGAGAGCGAACTCATTGGATACTTGCTCCAAAAACATCGTCCCGGGGAAAAAATTAAAGCCTCCGTGCTGCGCGGTCAACAGCGCTTGGATCTCACTCTTCCGATGCAATAGATAGCTGGCTCGCAGTATACGCGCTCAATTCAATTGAATCTTCCACAACTCGTAACGGCCTCCTGAGGAACGCTTGATTAACTGACGCGTCTCGGAGTTACCCGGCACCTGAAACTTCGGCTCCGTTGTCTCCACGGTCAGTCTGAAGAATTCCTTGGGTAATCCGGTGCCCGAAACCGGCTGAGTATATCGCACGTCCTGACGAGTCGAAGCGGACGTCGCCGATAGCGGATGTCCTGTCATTTCATACAAATCCAGCTCCGGGACATACCATTCGGTCTCGAGCCGGCTCGCAGGATCAAGCTCCCTTACGACCGCTGCAATCTCGCGCAGTTCAGCCAACCGGCAGTACTCCTTCATCGAGGGGGCTTCCGTTCTCAGAACAAATACATTTCCTCCGGTGCTTACCATCAGGAGTAGCATTCCCAGCGTGACCAAACGCTGCCGCCAACCGGGGCTAGTGGCGAGTTCGCTGAATCCTGCCCACGCGATTCCAAATACGATTGGAATGATGGGCAAAGCAAGCCGGACTACATCATAGGGCCAGACACAAAGAAGTGCGATGTATGCGATCACGGAGGTCGTTAGGTAAAGCTCACCCGAACGAATCCACTTCCAGAGCCCCACACTGAGTAGCAGCGTCGATCCGAATCCAAGGGTTGCGACCGCGATTTGAGCCGGAATCTTGAGGTGCAAAGTGTGCAGCAACCGCATCTCCGAAAATCGAATAATCATCGGAGCCACCGCCTCCAACCAAACCCTTCCCGAAGCGAAAAGCCATCCATTGTGCAAGCAGGCGTGAAGATAACCCAAAGTTCCGCCGAGGGATTCGAATCTGGCAGTGAACGCATTCCCATAGTTTCCGGAACCGCTCTGCTGAATCATCAGTTTCCAACCGCCAACCGCAACAACGACCGGAAGCAGAAACTGAAGAGCCGAAGCGACATTGCGCGAGGACCATGCCCGCACAAGAACGACAATTGAGATCACAAGAATAGCCGGAGCAATCGCCGTCCTCGTCAAGTAGAGAGCAGCAAGGAAGATCCCCAGAATTAAATGCCCGCCTTTTTCTCTCTGCCATCGAGCGTAAATCAGGAAGATCAAACCCAGCACGGAACAAAACAATGGCTCAGAGCAGATCAAGGCGACCATCTTATACCAAATAGGAGAAGTCCCGATGAGGGCGGCAGCACCTGCGGCGAGCACCCGCGGCAGCGTTGCCATTGCCAGGCAGTAGTAGCATACCACGAGCGAAAGATAATCGAGGAATAGCATTCCATACCTCAAGCGGGTGAGGTTGGCACTATATGATTGCAAGGGCGACCAGAGTAGAGACAAGAAAGCAGATTGACCCGGAGGATACAGAGTGATCGCCGGTTTTCCGACACTGGTGATAAGCCGGTATCCCTCGCCCTGAGCGAGGGCTTTTGCACCGGTTATGTACATTCCATAATCAACGTTGTATCCAAGCTCGACCGGCTTCCAGATCAGATAGTGCGCGTGTAACGAAACCACCAACCCCGCGACAACAATCAAGGACGCAAATTCGAACGTTTTACTTCGGACGATCAATCCTTCGGCCGAATTGCGAATTCTGCCAATCCAGTCCACCAGGCCCATAATTCCAGAGACTATTGATCGTATCGCCTTTGACGCTTCAAGATTGAGGAAATTTTGCTTCGGTAGGGCGTTCACTCCTGGTCAGACTTGGCCCTGGTCCATCTGCCGTCAAGGCAGTACTGACCCGCGGAACCCCAATTCCACAGGTTTGCTCGGCGGCCATTAATCGTCGAACCCGTGGGGAGCAATACTGGCGACTCCTCCTGCCATTTCCATTGCCTCGGCGCGTTGCCATTTTATCCCGCAGCCGTCACCGCCTGCGGATGCCTCGGATAAACCGGGATTCACCCGGGGCGATTGCGTCCGCGGCCGGAACGTCCTCATATTCGTTGCCGATGGTGATTGTCCTCCACGGCACCCACGTGCTCGGCGCAATTTCATTGCGATATTCGAGTGCGATTGTCTCGCCCGCATGCCCGTAGATCCGAATCCCACGGCTTGCTCCGGAAAAATCCAGCAAGGGCTCAACTCCCACCACAGCAACGCGGCCATAGGTCAGCTTCGGGCGGAGTAATATAGTTCCCGATGTCGAACGTGCCTGCCCCGCTGCCAGCGCAAGGGATACCACCGCGGACGAATGACCGGGCACCACGAAGAACCGCAGACGCCCGAGTTCGAAATCTCCGTTCAACACCGTACCAATCGCAGCGGTGACCTTCAATTTATAGCGGTTGTTGCCAGATGGCGTCACACTCGCCGAACCAACCATTGGGGACGTCGGTGCGAGCGCAATTTCAGCCAGATGATCGCTCGACGGATTCAATTCCACCGTGATTTCATCCAGGTCTATGCCCGACACTAATCGAAGGGGAACCTCACCCGATTCGCTGAGGAAAAGATTGGTTTCTTCCAGCGCCAATTCGAACTCCGGCTTGGTGTCACGAACCACCACGGTTAGTTCCTTAGACTCGGACGCCACACCGTCCGAAACTAACACGGTCACGATATTGGTTGCCGGCCCGTCCGAAGGCCCCGGCCGCCAGCGCAACACCCCTGTCGCCGAGTCAATCTTCATCCCGATCGGTGCCGGCGGCTTCAAGCTGTAGATTAGCTTCTGCGGGGGCAGATCCGAGTCGGTTGCCATCACGTAAACCTCAAGCAAATCTCCCTCGTTGACCACCCTTCGGCCGAGGCTTGCCACCACCGGAGGTTCATTTACTTCGCGAACAATCACGGTGACATAACCCGTGGCACTCAGCGGCGGAAATCCATTGTCCGTGGCATAAACGGTGAATCGGTTTGTTCCAGGACCATTGCCTTCACCCGTTGACCATCGAAGCGTGCCCGCGCGCGAATCAAGGGTTGCGCCATGGGCGGAGCCGGGGTCCAACTCGAACGCGACGGTGTCCGGCGGATTATCCCCGTCCATCGCGCGAGCGTTTACCACCGCGACCAATCCCTCGTCTATCACCACTGGGAACTCCGGCAATACCAAGGACGGCGCGTGATTCACCCGATCGACCGTGGTCGATGCATCGGCTATCAAGGGCGCCACCTCTCGGTTGCCCGCGGCATCAACAGCGACCGAATAGAACCGGTAACGATGGCCTGATTGTCCGGTATAAATCGCGCCCAACGCCGTCAAATTGGACCGCCACACCTCAAATGGCCCCGCGTCCTTCGACGCAAAGATGTCAAACGTAAGGGACGAACCCGAATCGTCCTGTCCCGACCACTGCAAAGGGATTTCGGCTAAACTGCTGGCCGCCAGCGGCTGAACTTGGCTTACCGGAGTTTTTGAGTCGATCGGCCCGAGCGGTGCATAGACAAGGCGATAGTTAACTTTTCCCGCCGTCGTGCGATCGAAGATGTGAAGCGTATTCTCGTATCTCGGTCGACGTCCCCCAGCGATAAATGTTCGATCTGTCGACCAGGCATTGTCGCCGAAGGGAACCTCGGATCCATCTCCGCGCAGGACTTTCGCGAGCCGCCACTGTGCCAGCGATGGATCCAGCAGGCGGCAGTAGGTCCAACCGGCGGCGGCATTGATCTCCAAAGGGTGCTCAAGCTGCGAGGCAGTCGGCGGGAGCCCAAATAACCCGGTCCGGATCACATTCACCGAATTGGTGGTTCCCTGACTCAGATATAGCGCATCCGGCAGGTAGTCGTCATCCACGACATCGTTCACCAGGAAGTCCGGTTGACCATCATCGGCCGGGCCGACTGCACGCACGATGTGGATCAATTCATGAATCGATGTCTGCTCAAGGGTGGATAGTTCGGGGAAGTTTCGGAGCGGGCCAACGTTTTCAAATGTCACCGAGTAGTCGATGAACTGCCCTTGGAGAGTCGATTTAAACAACCAACGTCCAATCTTGATTCCACCCGGGAGCAAGTCGCCGAAATCAGCGGTCAGCGACGGCGACAACGATTGCCCGGCGATCTCCGTGGCAATCAATTGAAATTCGATCAGCAGCCCCTTTTCGTTCTCGATGATCTTTGGTTGGCTCGAGGTGATGCGGAGATTTTTCGCCGCCCCGACTCCCTTGTTCTGCACCATGACGGCCAGGGAATAGGGAATGCTGGGTTCGATGGTTTCGGTAAATGGATCGTCAGATCGAACATCGCGCTCATGGAAATACGTGAGGGCGATTCGTGGCGTGGGGTAGACAAGGATGGGTGCCGGAGTCAGCGGCACGTCGATTGCCGTGCCCCCCTGAAAATAGCGCATCCGGCCACCGACAAAGTATCGCTCCGGATCCGAAGTCGGGGCTGCCTCATGACTCGGCACCAGCAACCATGCCACGCCCCCCGTTTGGTTGGTTCCCACCGTGCCACCACCACTCACATCGGTCAGTCCCGTCAGGTCGGGTGGCAGTATTCCAAATCGCGGCCCGGCATCAACCCCGTTCGCATCGGTGATTTTCAGTTCCACCAGTACGTTCGTCAAAGGATCGCCGGAATTGTTGACCAGCTCCAGCGTGGCCTTGAACGCAGAACGCGTTGTGACCGCCTCCTGGTCAAGCCGCAGACGGACCCGCGCGCAAACCCCGCCACCGCTTTCGGCCAAATTGCTACGAACCCTTTCCATTGCATGACGAAGCCCCGC
The DNA here is from genome assembly GCA_945861565.1 of Akkermansia muciniphila. GTDB lineage: Bacteria > Verrucomicrobiota > Verrucomicrobiia > Limisphaerales > UBA9464 > SIBK01. The sequence continues at coordinate 37,029 of CAMAUY010000017.1, read as the reverse complement.
GAGCGGGTCGCCAATGAACCCGTCCCTCTCCTGAGCCGAAATCGCATCGCCGGCTCCGTCAAACGCAGCCATCATCGAATCCAAGGCCAGGAAATCCGTGCTCTCACCGCTCGGCACTTCGCTAAGCGTGAAGATCCCGCGTTGATTGTAGTCGATGGATCGGTTCCAGCGGTCGACGAATTTGCCCACCTGGACGCCCGTGACCAGGTCCGGAAGCGTCCCTGTGAGAAGCGCGGCCCGCTCGGTGGCGTTCACGCGGCGCCCATCCGGGCTGCTCAAATCGATGCCTCGTATGAAGCCAGCCAGGAAGCGGCTGAAGTTCGTGCCTTGCTGGGGATGGAACCACGCCGGATCACCGATCAAAAACTCCAGCGCTCCGATGATCGCTTCCAACCGGCGAATCTCTTCCGCAACGCCCGCCTGGCCCGGAAAGAAGGTCGGCGTCGTGCCGCCTGCGGTCGCCAATCGTCCGCGGCGCGCCAAACTACCCTTGCCACCCCCGCCACCGGAAGCTCCACCGCTCTCCGGCTTGCAGGCGTCGCGCAATTTTTTAGCGCAATCCAGCGCCGACAGTATCTGACCCAAGTACGGCACTTCCCTCCCGGCAAGCTCCGCACAACTTACCAAAGCCGCCGCGCAACTTAATCCGAGATCCTGCGTGTCGCACACCAGGCCGTGGGTATAATTACTGTGACAATTTCCCGCCGAATCGGCGCACCCCTTCGTGTCCTTCATGCAACTCAGAAGCGGACCCAAGGGCAAGAATCCTATGACACAATCGACCAGCGCTCCAGCGAGTTTTGCACCGCAGGGATCGCACGGCGACGGAACGCAGTAGCAAACGACCGGGAAATAGGTGAATGCTCCACAACAGCCTCCGCCTTTCGGAATAAAATAACCACCGACTCCGCCCGGACAATCCGCCTGCGCTCCGAATGGAACGCTGTAGGTGTTCTCATTCGTCGCACAAATCAACGACCACAGGAGGTTTCCACCCAGGCCGCAATCGTCGCCTCCAGCCAAAAGCTGAGGCCGTGCTGCAACGGCACTGCCCGATCTCCGTTCTATTACCAAGGGAACCGTGATGCTGGTTCTCGCCGCGAGATCGCCCAGGTCATTCAACAACGGTGTGAATTGCCATTTGGCATTCCCATTGAAATTGAGCCTCAGGTTTTGCGCCGCCACCAGCCCGTGGTTCGTAATCTTCAATTCGATCTCGGTCCGGTCGGATTGAATATCCGCCATATCGATCATGGGTGGATCCATCGTGACGACCGGAATCGGCACGAAGGTTTCAAACACCGTCTCGATCGCGATCTTCACCTTGTCCTCGATCTCCGTCGGAACAACGGTGAATAGATATTGCACCGTCTCCCGCGCTAGAAATGTCTGGTAAACATTTTCCCGTCCGGCGCTCACAAACAGGGTGCCGCGAAACGTGCTGTGCTTTTCGGCGCTCACCTCGACGTCGTAAGCCGCTTCGCGCAGCCCCGAGAAAACGACCCGTCCATCCACGCCCGTTACTCCATTTGTCACAACCGTCGTGGAACCTTGCTCCCGTACAACAGCCTTCGCTCCGGCCACTCGTGGCGAACTCGCCGCGTAAAACGTGTACTCGTCGGTAGCCTCGAGAGTCAGACTCGCTCGCGCATCCGAGACAGCCCGGAACACAAAGGGTACATTGAGGTGATTGGTGCCGTCGGTCACCACCAGCGAACCTTGGTGATCGGTCAGAGGCAAATCCCCCGGGGGCCTCACCAAGAGTGTTACCCGGCGCACGCCGCCGGCTGGCAAAGCCGGGAGCGGCATGCCATCGCCGACGCTCATCCACGACACCGGCAACAGCACCTTCAGCGGCCCACTCGGCAATCCTCCGGTATTCTCCACGTCAAATCGAACGGCAGTTTGATCACCGCGCAACACCGCCGCGGTGAGTGAAGCGGGCTCCGATATAAGATGGGCCTGCTTGCCGACAACCTGCACCGCCAGATGATAGTCGGCACTTAGTCCCTCGGTGGTCGTGATACGCAAAAGGATCCGCCCGGCCACCGTTTCATCGCGCGTCGATTGAACTTGGATTTCGGCCTGAATGTTGCCGTTGCCCGCCAGCGTCCCTGGAATCGATGGCGTCACCGCAATTCCCGGCAACGCATCCGCTCCCTCGATGACCGCTATCGTTACTCCGGTCAGCGGAACATCCCCATTGTTTCGAAGCGCCACCATATGTGTGCCCTTGGTGGTAGCAGGTACGACAATGCGACCTTCGCGCTGTTCCAATCCCATTCCTAACAATGTGAACTGATCCTGCACGGGAGCGTCCACCGCCGCCGGATGCGCCGCACCAACTGTATACGTTCCTGCCTCGCCTAATAGCGGGCGGAAGACGACCCGAAATCGGCCTTGATCATCCGTCAGTGCTGAGAGAATGCGTGTGGTGCCTTTGACGCCCACAAAGACATTCACGAGTTCACCCACTGCCGGCCGATTGTCCCGCCGAAGGGCCTGCCCCTCCAGAGGAATTGGAATCCCCGCCACCCCCCGCTCGAACGATGTGCCGACGATTGCAGTATACGCATAATCGACATGAACCGGCACACCGGTGATGGCCTCATTGTCAGACTCGTTGAGCTCGATGACGGAATCCGACGCGTCGCTCCGGGCGATGATGTAATAATCGCCGGGCCCACCCGGCAGGCGATACTGCAAGGTGCGCTCGATGAATTGTCCGGCTGGCAATGTGCCGGTAAAAGGCACCTCAGCCAGCAGCTGTGCCCCCGCTCCGATATTTTGATTTGGGGAAATCCACAAGCCCAGCTTCCAACTTCCCGTTGCCGGCCCCGTCCCGCGGTTGACCTCACGTACTGTCAAGGAAAACGTGCCCGACGTTTCACCGGAAGTCGGCGCTTCGAGTCTTGAGATCGCCAAGTTTGGAAGCGTGGGCACCGTGACCGAAAACGCCACCGTGTCATCGCCACCAAATGCGTCACGTACACGGAGTACGACTGGATAAATGCCTCTGGCCGACGGCGGCAGATTCCAACGAAAGATTCCCGTCGCCGGATCGATCGACGCCCCAGCCGGGCCTGCGATCAACTCAAACACCACGGCGGCAGTCTCCGGAACGATTGGGACGCGGAAAGCGATTTCGCCGCCCGGCAGGGCCGTGCGATCGGACACCGCGGAAAATTGGACAGACCGCGGTACTGCGATGATCGAATCAAATGTTAGATTGTCGACTGCGGGCGAAAGCACACCCGCCGGCCAGCGCAAGACCACGCGGTGAATTGCCGGACTCGTGATCAAGACTCGTTCCTGACTTCCGCCTCCCGCCGCAATCCGATTCGAATACACTTGAGCTCCTGCCGGATCATAGGCGGTCACCTCCGTTCCAGGCGCCCGGGCATTAATCAGATAGAACCCAACGAGATCGGTATACCCTGGCGTGTTACCACCCGAAGCCGAGAATTGCCACGAAAGTTCTCCCGGTGCATTTGTCTTAGAATCCGGATAGGCCCACACGGTGGGTGGCGACACTGGCACGAGTTCCAGCGGACGATTCTTGGTGATCGCAGCAGCCGGATTGACGGCAAAGACAACTCCGAGTGGCGCGTACTGGTTCGACAGCACCGTGCCCACTCCGGTCTCCTCAAAAGTAATTTGTTCGGCACCGACATCCGGCGCGGTGTAGAGCACCTTCTGAGGCACAATTTGTGCGCCTCCGCTCATGGCGGTCTGCCAGCCAAATTCGAGGCCACTTTGCCCAGCCGCATTGGCCGAGAATAGTAAGGTCACCGGATACAATCCTTCCCCCGCAAAAGCCACGTCCCTCCACGAATAGTTAAACGACCGATCATTTGCATTCCCAATGAATATGTCGCCAATACGCAGATCGAACCCGTCATCACTGCCCACGCCCAGCTTGATCTCGATCTCGGGAGTGGTTGGATTCAGGTCCAAATCCCTGCTCACGCGCAGCAGAAAGTCGTGTTGCAGGACGAAATTTCGGGCGCTGAGATTGCGAACCGCCTCCGGCGGAATCGTCGTGTTCGCAAAGAAAACATCGAACTTGTCGCCCACCTGAATGATGTTTCCGGGACGCGGGAAATCGATCTCGGGTGAGAGGGTGTTGCCATCAGCCGTCCGGCCGTTCAACAGGGCAGCTGTCGGCGGCGTGCCCCCTCCGATTCCGTTGAACAACTGGATGCGTACGCCGTCGCCGACCAGGACCGGAAGAGACCTCCGGATAGCCTGGCTTACCGGGATATAGCGTCCGTTGAACACTCGAACCAATGCATCGCGGCTCGTCACTGATCCGAACCCATTGGTCACCACCACCCGGTAGGTACCCGCCTGGCTCGCCTGAACGGGGTCCAGGGCCAACGTGGATCCATTCTGACCCGGCAGATTTTCGATGCCACGCTGCCATTGGTAGTGCAACGGTTGAAAGATCCCCGCCTCAATCCCCAAAACGACCCGTTCCCCGATAGCGCCGATCGTATCTTCCGGTTGTACCGCAATGCTCGGCGACTGAGACCATACTCGAAAGGAATACCCACCGATGCCGTCTTCGATCCCAGAAACAACGATCTTGTAAATCCCCGAATTGGTCAGTGTGATCACCCCGGGATCCCCACCACCGCATGGACCATCGGCCGAGAGCACGCGATCGAAGAGGGTTACACCCGAGGGAGTGACTCCCCGCCATCGAAGCCCGGAAACGCAACTGTTTCCAGTTCGAGCATCGAAATAGACGGTCGTGTTCGTATCGATTTCTAGCGAAAAGGTGTCTGTCTCGCCGGGGACTTGAACGAGTCCCGCTCCGGTCGCCGAGAGGCCATTGGTCACCGTTTCATTCAGATGCAGAGCGAATGATTGTTCGGAAGTGGACACCAATCGAAAGTCGTAACCGCCCACGGTATCCTCGACTCCGTATACAGTGATTGTATAATCACCGCCGTTTGTCAGCAGCTTGAGTCCAGCGTCATGCGTATCGCACGGCCCGATTGCACCGAACCTCTCGTCAAAAATCTGCTCCCCTTGCGGTCCGACGCATCGCCAGCGCTGGCCTGAATCACAGTTGTTGCGAGACAACTCGTCAAAATATATTAGCGATTCAGCCGGCACTCTAAAGTTATACACATCCTGCCATCCCGGATGCTCGATGGCGCCCGCGCCGGGTCCCGGCACATTCGTGGTCACGGTCTGATCCAAACCGAGGGTGAAAGTTTGCGTCTCTACCGGCACAAGGCGGAAATCATAGCTGCCCACGATATCCTCATCGCCGTATACCGTCAGCGTGTAAGCACCGGCGGTCTCCAAGACGTGCGCACCCGCGTCTCGGGTGTTGCAGGGACCGATTGCTCCAAACCGTTCGTCGAAGATCTGTTGCCCGGTTGGACCGATGCATCGCCACCGTAGGCCCGAGTCGCAGTTGTTCCGCGAAAGCTCGTCGAAATAGACTACTTTCCTTGCCGGAATGATGAAGTTAAACACGTCACGACCGCCGGGTTTTTCGATCATTCCCGCGCCCGGTCCCGGAACGTTTGTGGTCACGAGCTGGTTCAATGCAATATCAAACGACTGGACTTGCACGGGCACAATTCTGAAATCATAGCCGCCCACCGCGTCTTCCACACCGTCAACCGTGATCGTGTAGTCTCCCCCATTTGTCAGAATGCGCATTCCGGCATCCCGCGTGTCGCATGGACCCACGGCTCCGAACTGCTCGTAGAATACCTGTTCCCCTTTCGGACCGATGCACCGCCACCGCAATTTACCGTCACAGTTGTAGCCCGTAAGTTCATCGAAATACACGGCCTTCCCGGCCGATGCCGTGAACGTGTAGACATCCTGACTGCCCGGCTTCTCGATCACACCTGCTCCCGGCCCCGGAAAATTGGTCGTGACCGTCTGATCAAACCCGAGGCTGAACCCTTGAACTTCGACCGGCACCAAACGGAAATCGTAGCCACTCACCTTGCCATCTACGCCGGAAACGGTAATGGTTTACTCCCCCCCGTTTGTCAGAATCCGCATCCCGACATCTCGTGTATCGCATGGACCCACGGCTCCGAACTGCTCGTCGAATACCTGTTCCCCTTTCGAACCGATACATTGCCACCGCAATTTACCGTCACAGTTGTAGCCCGTAAGTTCATCGAAATACACGGCCTTCCCGGCCGGCACCGTGAACGTGTAAACATCCTGTCCACCCGCGCTTTCAATCACCCCCGCACCCGGTCCGGGGACATTCGTGGTGACCGTCTGGCCGAGTACAATCGCGAATGAGGCCGGTGCGGCTAATCCTTGAAGTCCCGCTAGAGATACCAAAGCCGATATTGGCACCGTAAGAAGTGGCCCAGTGAACCAGCGGATGGGTTGCATAAGACGTAATTCGAATACTCCCCCCTCGAGGAATACTCAAATTAAAAGAGGTTTGCGCGTTGTCATTCTCTCCCTCTCCGGAGGTAGGATCCGACGCGTTGAACATTGTCCTCCTCGAGCCTGAAATCCCGCCGAACACAGGGAACATCGCCCGCCTTTGCGCGGCTACAAATTCTAGACTTCATTTGATCGAGCCTTTCGGTTTTCGTCTCGATGACGCTCAGTTGCGAAGGGCGGGCATGGACTACTGGCAACACGTGACATGGCACCGTTGGCCGGATTGGCCAACCTTTCGAGCCGGGGTTTCTGACGCGAATCGCATCTGGTTCATCGAATCTGGCGGTCCGCGGTTGTACACCGATGTTCAGTATCATCGGGGGGATTACCTGGTCTTCGGACGCGAGACAGCGGGATTGCCTAACACGCTCTTGGAGGCGGAACGCAAGACGTGGCTGCGAATTCCGATGGGAAACAGCGCGGCGCGTTCGCTAAATGTGGCGAATTGCGCGGCGATTGTATTATATGAAGCGCTGAGGCAAAATGGTTTTGCGGAGGTTCTGAAATGAGGACCGCGACCTCTCTTACTCCGGTCTGCAGCCGCCGGCGAGTTTGACACAAAGCATTCGAGTGAAGTTGAGCTGGAACCGGGCTGCCACTCTGGACTCCGATTCGATGAGTTGGGTCAGAGACTTATGCCGCAGGGCCAATATAGGTTACTGGGCAGTGGCCTCCGAGGTCCAGCCGTCAACCGGGGCCCAAATCCGCGGATAAGGAAGCCGCGAAGAAGAACCGCGGATGAACTCGGATTGACGCGGATAGAATAGGCCTGGAATCTGGGTCGATCGGCGTTTATCCGCGGTTCCCACTCCCCTTTCGTGGGGGGCGACGAATTCAATACTCATGGCAAGCACTGTCTTCTGGGAAATAGGGCTGCGTGCCCGTGTTCAATACAGCATATATAACAACTGCACCCGGAGAAAAGGCACCGTCGAGAGCTTTTTTTCTCATTTTCAGATTCCTATCCGCGGATCAAGGCGGGGAATCAAAACGTTTGGAGTAGGCGCCGGAGGGTCGCCAACGCGCTGCCGACCTGGAAGAGTGCGAGGCTGACACGGGCTTCAAGGGGGTCGGTTAAACAGATCGCCCCTCCCTGTATTTTGGGCAACGGAGAGCCTGTCAGGCGAATAGGAAACTGTTTGACCCAACGTTCGGAGAAATCGTCGAAACCGTGGAACCCGGCCGCAATCACTTCCTTGATTGAGAGCAAGCGAAAGAAACCCACAGCTCCGGGAGCGACTCGACGCATCAACTCCAGGGTCAGGCGGCCCATGGTGTACCGGGGGTTGATCTCGACCACCGGCTTCAAACGGTAGGAGCCATCCGCCAAACGGTAAACAAAGGCATCGATTCCCACCGGCCCTTGGTACCGGACCAACCGAAGCTCGGACTCCAGGCGAGTGCGGAGTGATTCATACAGTGGCATGATACCCGGCAAAAAACCCATCGGGGGAGGAAGGCACGCGAGGACGGCGGACGGCGGCCGCCGCCGATAGCTGGGTTCGGCCCAATTAGCCTGAAATTGGCCCCGAGGGTCGGTCATGAGTCCCGTGAATCCGCGCAACTGGAGGCCGGCGGAACTCATTTCCCAATGGACGGAAAAATCAACCACCCGCTCCAACCATGGCTCGACAACCAAGGGATGGCCGCTGGCCAAAGCCCCCGTAATCCACCTCTGCTGAGACGCGAGGATTTCTGGTTCCCAGAGGCGGATCATATTGCGGCCCGCCAGCCCGAATGACTCCTTGACGACCACTTTGTGATGACCGCGCCTGCGGATAGCATCCACCGCAGCCAGGACTGCCTCGAAGTTCTTCACCACCACCCCCGTCTCCGCCTCGGTGCAAAGCCACCCCATGGATTTAAAGTCGGTAAGAAACCGGCGGAGAAATTCGGCGCTCCACGCCTTCGAATAGAGCGGGGTCATCCCGGAATGAAAGCCCGGTTCTTCTCCTTCCAACTTCCCTAGCTTCGCAGACAAGGGGCCTAGAAGTTCTAGGCTGTCGGGACCCCATGCCCAGGGCCGAAGTCCACCCAGTTTCCGTTCCATCAAGGCCGCCGGAGGGTTCGGGTTTTCGCGCTCTAGTTCCACAAATTCCGGCGGCGGGAACCCGGCATTCTTGAGGTTGCTCCGAAACGCCACCGACGGCCGGCGGGGCACCAGGACGATATCATCAGGACTGGCGAGAAATTGCGGCAAAGGTGCCAAATCCGCGGCCAGGAGCATTTGATGTTTCACCGGGGTGAATTGGCGTCCGTAGGCGAGATACCCTTCCGTGAACGGATTGAAGAGATAGACCACCGGAGTCCGCCCGCGCGACTGCGAAAATACATTGAGGGCGGCGATGAACTCCGGGTCGAATCCGGCAGCGCGACGTCCCTCGACATTGAGATTGATGCCCTTCGCCCGCTGGGGCGACAGGGGAAACCTCAATTGCTGGCAAAAGGCCTGCCAGTCGCTAACGCCCGGTTCCTTCCATCGTCGGAACCATTTGAGTCCGTGGGCCACGTGGGCGATTTCGTCGTGGTAAATTCGGTCGAGAAGTTCGGCGGTCGCAGTGTCGCCCACGGTGGTGAACGCTCGGGCGTAGTGCCGGGCGAAGTCCAAATTGGCCTGTTCGAAGGTCAAGCTGATCCCCGTAACAAAATCCAGCGGGGAATCCATGGGCGACACCGCCCGCCAAAAATAGCCACTGACCGGCAAGGCTCCGAATTCGATCCCGCATTCCCGCATTCGTTTTAGGTAAAGGCGGATGTGCTCCTGTTCTTCCCGCAGGGTCTGGAGGACACCGCGGCGAAACGAGGCGGGAGCCTCGGGAAATCGGAGCAGAACCAGGGCCATCAATTCCGTGGCCAGCAGCTCGTGATTCGCAAAGAAATGCAGCAGCCGTCCCCGTTCGGTTTCTTGTTCCAGCCGATTCAGTCCGGGGAAATCCGACCGACCCGAGCCTGCTGGTTTAAACGTCAATCCGGATGGCCTTCCCGGCATTTCGGGAGCGTCGATCGCGGGGCCCGGTCGTTCGTCGACTAGATTCTCGGGCGCGGCCAGCTTTTCGTCCAGCGTGGTGGCGAACAGAATTCGCTCTGCAAATTCTCGAAGTTCCATGGCTCAGACGGGAGGCCCCCAAAAGAGGGCGGAGCGGTGGTGGCAGTCGGTGTCTCCGCTCCGGTTGCGGGTCACCGTTCCAAAACGGGCTCTATTTCGGAAGGTGGACGGTTGGGAATTATTTCAGGGCGGTGTACACCCGATGGACATCATCGTGATCATCGAGGTCGTTCAGGAATCGAGCGACGTCTGTGCGCACGGCGGACTCGAGTTCGATGGGTGTCTTGGCCACATACCGGAGCTCGCTGGCGACAATTTTCCAGCCCGCCTTCGCCAGCCAAGACGTGACACTCGCCAAGTCCTTGATGTCGGTTAGAAAACGGGCTCCGATGCTTCCTTCTGGAATTTCCTCGGCTTCGAGCGGCTCCTCGTTTTGAGCTCCCGCTTCAATGGCGTCCCCTTCCGGATCGCGGGATTTGCCGGTGTGAGTCGCCTCCACCACGCCCAGTCGATCGAAGAAAAACGCCATGCTACCGGGCTGACCAAGCGCTCCGTGTTTGAAGAGGTGACGAATGTCGGCAGCGGTGCGATTACGGTTGTCGGTTAGGCACTCCACGACCACAGGCACCTTGTGGGGAGCGAATCCTTCAAAGGTGATCAACTCGAACTGGACCGCGTCGTCGGTCTGACCACTGCCCTTCTTGATCCCCCGTTCGATCGTATCGCGTGTTACCGAAGCCTTCTTGGCCTTCTCGACCGCCACCGCCAGCCGGGCGTTGAGGTCAGGATCCGGTCCGCCCAGCTTGGCGGAGATGATTATTTCGCGAACCAGTTTTCCGACAACCTGGCCCTTTTTTAAAGCGGCGGCCTCGCGGCCGGCCTGTTTCCATTGAGCGCCCATGAGATTGAGAAGGGCTATGAAGGGGGCAGCGGCGGAACGGTGTCAAGGAACTGCTGGCCGACCCGCGCTTGGCGTTTACGGATCCGTCGGCCATCCTCCGGTCGAGCCATGAAGAATATCGTCTATTTCGATCTGGAGACTCAGAAATCCGCCGACGAGGTCGGGGGCTGGGATAAGATCCGCGACATGCGCATGAGCATTGGGGTGACTTACAGCACGGCGCGCGGCACCTACGAAATTTATTCGGAGAAACGCGTCAACGAGCTGATACGCGAGTTGCAGCGGGCGGATCTTGTGGTCGGGTTCAACAACCTCCGATTCGACTATGAAGTGCTGCACGGCTACACCGTGCTGGACCTCACTCAAGTGCCGACCCTGGATATGCTGGTTGAAGTGCAGCGGATTCTGCAGCACCGGCTTTCTTTGGATTCCATTGCCTCAGCCACTCTGGGGCTCGAAAAAACGAGCGAAGGCCTGCTGGCGCTAGCCTGGTTCAAGGAAGGACGAATGGCGGAAATTGCGGAGTACTGCTGTTTCGATGTGAAGATCACCAAGCTTGTCCACGAATATGGGGCAGCGCACCGCCAGTTGTTTTACAAAAATCGTTTCGGAGCCCGACTCAGCGTGGCTATCAACTGGTGACGTCTTCCTCCTCCAGGTCGGCTGTTTTCAGCGCGCCCCGGTCGGGCATGAAGAGGTAGACAACTCCTCCCAGGGCGGACCAAGAAAGATTTATTGAGTACGCGAGGAGGGAAAGTGTGACGGCTTCCGAGGGTTTCACGCCCAACATGGGCACCGACAACAGGTAGAAGAACAGGTTCTCCCGAACTCCCAGTCCACTGGGCGTCACCGGGATCGCGGCGATGCAAATGATCATGGGCACCACCATCCAAAGTGCTTGCGGGGGGATCGAAATATGTAAACCCCAGGCGAGGACGGCAAAGCTTCCGACGAGCAGAAAATTGATCACGAGCGACCAAGCCGCCATGGATTGAGTAAAGCCTGGGTGACGTCCAAACAGCCGGCAGGCAGCCAAGGCCCGCCCAACAGAAGCCCCCAATGGCAGTCGACGGAAGAGGTGTGCGAAGCGACCCTCGTGATGCAAGGCGTCGGTATGAAACGCGATAACCACCAAACCTCCGGCGGTCACCGCCATCGCGACAATCACCCCGCAGGCACCCGCGTACCGCTTGTACTGCAGGATCAAGGGGATGTTCCACGGCATCAGGGCAACGGCGGAAAGCAGCAGTGCGAGGATCCCGATCAACCGATCCACAAAAACGCTGAGCACCGCTTCCGCCTTCTTGTGGTGGGTGGTTCGCGCGGCATACCAGGCCTTGACCACATCTCCCCCCGTTGAACCCAAGAGGAAGGCGTTAAAGAAATGAGCAACGAATGAGATCCGGGTTGTCTCGCGATACGACAACTCTAACCCCTGAATGCGCATCACCTGACGCCATCGGAATCCACCGAGGACAACCAGCAGACCGCATTGAACAAACGCGGCAGCGAGGGCGAGCGGATGGATTCGCCGGGTCATCCGCCACAGCTCGGAAGGACCGCGGGTCCATGCGAGGCTGCGTTGTTCCCACTTGGTCATGGAAGACCAAGTGCCGCCGGTTTCGCTCAGAAAGAGTTGGGCTTCGTTGCAGAAAATGACGTGAAAGATCCAAAGCAACAGCAGTGCGCAAACGGCAATCCGGGCCAGCTGCCCCGCAAGCCTTCGCCAGGCCGGAGCGGGCCGGGAACGGTTGGCACATGTCTCCCGGTTGACCATGATCTCTCCGGACGGACGGGGGTTTGGGTTGGACTGAGCCAGGCGACGGGGCGACGGGGCGACGGGCGATGACTCAAGGCGGTTGGAAAACTATTCCGGACCCCAGAGGGATCGGATGATTTCGTACCCTCGACGAACGTCCTCAGCCGGAACGCCCGGGCTCAATTCGACCACTTTGATATGCTCTGGCTTTACGAAAGTCGCCAATTGGGCGAACGGGACAATGCCCGATCCAGGCGGGCAATGATCGTGAGCCCCGTCCTTCTCCAAAATAACGTCATGGATGTGAAACCCCCCGAGGCGTGGAGCGAGCGTTTCCAAATGCATCACGTGACTGGGAATCAGCCCGAGGTGTTCCTTAATCTGAGCATGGCCACAATCATGCCAGTATTTCACGACAGCTTCCGGCAGGGAATCGAGGAAGAAGGGGAGGTCATGATCGAAGGGGATTTCCTCCACGGCTTCACGGTTCTCAATGCCGAGAAGAATTCCTCGCCGGCCCGCCTCCTCGGCCAGGCGGCCAATTATTTCCAGGGCAAGCTGCATCGGCTCCTCTTTGCGACGTTCCCGCTTGTACTCGATTTCCTCCAGCAACTTGTGGAACTGCCGGTCCAGCTTTTCCGTTTGATCGTGGTTTTTGCGGAACTCCCGGGAATCCTGTTTGCCCTCCGCGAGCAACTCTACCGCGGTGGCCTCAATCGCCTTCATTTGGCTTCGAAGTTCCTCCAAGGGCTCATTGTAGTCCTTCAGGTCCGCTTGGCCGGAGTGAAGCACGATCAACCGCGCACCCACCCGTTCCGCCGTTTCGACGCTCTTCAGGGAATGTTTCCAGGCGTACTCCCGCTCCCGGCGGTCGGTGGATGAGAACTTGAAAATGTTGGGGGCGGGGTAATTGACGCCCATCGGCAGCGGGCAGAAATTGTGAACGGTTGAAATCTTGATCTCCCCGGCTTCGACGGCTTCGATAATACCGGGGACCAAGCTCAGGCGGATGCCGTGACTGAGTTCCGCGTATTCAAAGCCGAGGTCGCGAATTTCACGCAGCATCGCCCGTCCGTCGGTGTGGCGACCCGAGTTCCAGCAGGAGGAGAGAGAATACATGACAAAAAAAGCCGGACGCCTAATAAAGCATCCGGCTCTTCATAATTCAATTTGTTTGGAGACCGCGGGAATAATTCCCCGCGTATCACCGCACATCAGACATCCGCGTATCGTGCGGAAAGCATGGCGCTGAAACGAGCAACCTTCATCTTCCGCCGCCGGCGCTCACTGGGTTTCTCGTAGTGACGATGGTTGCGGACTTCCTTCAAGGTGCCCTCGCGGTCCACCTTCTTTTTCAATCGGCGCAATGCCCGGTCCACGGGTTCGCCTTTCTTCAGTTTGATTTCGCTCAAATCAAGTTCACATCCTTCCTCGCTCACGGTTTCCGAACAGTCAGAACTCCGCGTCCAGCCCACAGACCCCATCCAAAACAGGAACCGGCCAGAAAGTAAAACGGTCCCGCTTCGCAGCAGAACCGCCCAAAAGGAGCACTGGAGATACCCGAAAACCGGCCAAAGGCAAGGGATATCGATTTCTATCGCAGCGCTCGCAGCTCTTCCGCCACCGCCGCCGCCTCCCTGTCGGCTTCGGCTAAAGGCTTGCCTTTGCTCATGCCCGGACGAACGTGGCCGACGTGCGTAAGCCAGGCATCCTTCTGTCCCCGCTGGCGCCGCTGAACCAGCTTCAGCACTTCCACTCCGTGGGGATGCGACTTCACGAGCGCATCCGGTGTCTCGGAGGAGACCAGAGCGCTGGGTGCGCCTAGGTGGCGAAGGAATTCGCGGGCGATGAGCCAGTTACCCTGCGTGTTGGCGTGGACTCCGTCGCCCGCCAACAGAAATTTTGGATCGGTGCGGCGATGTCCGTCGAGGACGCGGTTCATCGGCCCGTGTGCATCCACGACCTCCCATCCACTCTTGCGCTGGGCAACGAGCCACTCGGAGTATCGATCCAGCACTTCGTTGTAGCCTCGATAGGGAGACGGATATTCCGCGAGACCTGCCGGGAGAGTCCGACCGAGAATCGGGATCGGGTCGAAGACAGGCGGCGTGACGTGAAGAACACGCACGCCTTGATGGGCGGCTCGCTCACGCAGACGGCGCATCGAATCCTGGAATGCCTTCGCCCGTTCTTCGCTCCACGGGTAATAGATGCCGTCGTTCATCCCATAACAGGCCACGATTAGGTCGGGCCTTGCCTTCTCCAGCACGCGGCCGAGGCGTTCATGCACGCCCGGCCTCGGGAACGCACCGCCCGCGTGGCCAGGCTCCGACAACCCCGAAACGGTCTCACTCGGCAGGCCGAGATTGAGCAACTCCACTTCGGTGCCGGGATACGTCAACCGCAACCACGTCTCGACAAATTCCACCCATTCACCGCCATAGGTGATGCTGTCGCCTAGGAACACCACCCGCCTCGCTGCGAGGAAGTCGCGTGCGCCCGGTGCAGGCTCCGGTGCAGGCTCAGCTCCGCTGCCGACAGGTACCAGCCGCACCTTCCGAACATCCATGACCGCCGAGGCCTGCTTGCGCTGCGGCTGGATGACCAGGGTATGCTTTCCAGGAGTCGCCAGTTTCACTCGCCCCAGCCTGCGCGGGACAAAGTTCTGAAAGTGACCGGTCTCCTCAACCACAAAACTCAACCGCTCGCCCCCCACTTCGACATCGACGTCGCTGCCGCCGTTCCCGTTGCCACAACCCTGCCAAACCTCGACGTTAAAGGCGCCAGGCTTCAGCACTGTGAACTCCCAGTCGGCCCAGTCGGCTGGGTTCACCCAGTAGCCAAGGCAGTTCTTGTTCGTCGCCGGTTCATATCGCATCGTCACACTGTGCGTCGTCGCATCGTGGGCCCTTAGCAGGATCTCGCCGGTCGGCTTCTGCACCACCACTTCGCCCTCTGGGGCCGGGTGCAGCGCGATGCCTCGGAGGGTAAACGGAGCCGTCGAACCCGGCTTAGGGCCGGCGCTCACCCTCAACGGCTCCGCCTTCGCCAGGTAGAATCGGCCAACCCGTACCGTCGTCCGGTCCGCCCCGGCGGCGTTCGCCGGCAAACGGACCGTCATAGTCTCCCCGGCGATGTCGACCTGCAATTCCGGGCCGGCCGCCAGAACCGAAACCGTCGCCTCGATGTCATAGCGGCCCCACCGAGTGGGCTTGAATTCCCAGTTCGCGGTGTCGCCCGTAGTCGGCGATGGGAATAGGATACGACCGTCGGGCAATTGTTCGACCGATGCGCCTAGGGCCGGGAAGCAGCGGAACCATATTTCGGCGCAGAGCCAGCATCGCAGGAGAAGGGATGTCATGGGTGCAAGGCTGCCCCAAGGAGCCTTCGAAGGAAAGTCCCCGTTAGGCCAAGGGCGGAGTCTTGCACGGCCCCGATCCCGGCCGGCGAGAGACTGCCTAAGAATCCTCCCGGCTTGCCCCCAGGGCGAAGACGTGCCTAGATGACGTTGTGAACTTCTTCCCGGTTGGCTTGGCCGCGACGCTCATTCTCGGCTCAATCCGCCTCCCCTCCACCCTCGCCTCGGAGACCGACTGGCCGCAGTTCCGCGGCCCGGGCGGGCTCGGCGTCGGCGCGCCCAACGCCCACCCGCCGCTGACGTTCGGCCCGAGCAACAATGTCGCTTGGCGAATCGAAATGCCGCCCGGCAATTCGTCGCCCATTGTCTGGGGTAAACGTATCTTTCTCACCGCTTTCTCCGGCGGAAATCTGCTCACGATTGCGCTTGACCGCGATTCTGGACGCGAACTGTGGCGCCGTGGGATCGTCCCCGACAAAGTCGAGGAGGTTCACCTGTCCCTCGGCAATCCCGCCTCCGCCACGCCGCGAACCGACGGTGAGCGCGTCTACGTCCACTTCGGATCGGTGGGTATGCTCGCCTACGATTTGGACGGGCACGAATTGTGGCGCCGGCCGATGGCCCTCACAAAAACCGAATACGGCGCCAGCTCATCGCCCGTGCTGGTTGGCGATAACTTGTTCCAACTGCTCGATCAGGACGGCGGCTCCCACTTGATCGCACTGGACAAGCGCACCGGCGACGTCGTTTGGCGCTTGGATCGGCCCGAGATGCGCCGCGGTTTCGGCACTCCCATTGTCTGGGAACACCAGGGCTTCACTGATCTGGTTGTCCCCGGTACACTTTGGCTCAAAGGCCTGGATCCACGCACCGGCTTGGAGCGTTGGCGGGTCAGTGGACTTGCTCGCATTACCTGCACATCCCCGGTGGTGGGTGACGGGATGCTTTTCACGGCGAGCTGGACCACCGGCGGTGACCGAAACACAGAACACATCGCGATGGCTAAATTCGATGATTTCCTCGCGGAACACGATCGGAACAAGGATGGTAAGTTCAGCCTCGATGAACTCCCGCCTGGGCCGGCGAAGCAGCGCTTCAAGCACATGGATGGCGACCGAAGCGGCTTCATCGAACGGGCCGAATGGGAGTCCATGGCCGCCATCTTCGAGCGAGCGGAGAATCAGGCGTTCGCGGTCAAACCGGATGCTCAGGGCCTTTTGTCCAACGCTGGGGTGTTGTGGCGATTCAAAAAGGGCCTTCCCTACGTTGCCTCGCCGCTATTTTACCGAGGGCGTTTCTATATGGTTAAGAACGGCGGGATGTTGACCTGCCTAGACCCTCAGACCGGAACACACTCCTATCAGGAAGAACGGCTCGGCGCCATCGGCGACTACTACGCCAGCCTGATCGCGGCTGATGGACGCATTTATGTGACCTCGCAGCGGGGAGTTGTTACGGTGGTCAAGGCGGGCGATTCGTTCGAAGTCCTGTCTCGGAACGACCTCGGAGAGGTTACCCAGGCGAGCCCGGTTCCTGTCGGTGACACATTGCTGGTGCGCACGGCTGACCATCTCGCTTTGTTCCGGGAAAAACCCACCCCCAACTCGGATTGATGTCTCCCGCCGGCAATCTTCCGCGCTGCAAACGCTTCGGAGTTATTGAAAATGATTTCTATTTCACAGCATTAATGGCATGATTAATGCTTATAATGAACTCGCCATGTGTTCCTCGTTTTTTCATTATTGCCGCTGGATAATTTTATGATTAATTCCCAACGTGTTTATGATGAAATAGTTGTGAATCTGCCGTCCATTCCATGACTAAGATTGATGAATTTCCCGCTGAGTTGCTCGTCGCCAGCACTGCCCGGGCTAAACAAGGTCCCCTCGGATTCGGGATCACTCTGCGTCTGGATCCATTCTTTCTCGTTGACGACGTCGTTGAGCCGATTATTCGCCTCAACCGCATCTACCTTCCGTCTGGTGGCGTGAAGGGCTGGGTCAATCACACCTTTCAAGTTCTCGATAATCCCGAGTCGGGCGGGATCCGCGGGACGATCGAATTTGGCTCTTGGACCGCACCCGTCGTCTGCCATGAAATTGATTTCGGAGACCTCGTAGGTGCGGGCATCTCCGTCGAGTTGACGCTATCCTTACTGTTTAGTGAACTCCGTAATCGCTTCGAGGACGTTCACATTCGCCTCCCAACGGTCCTGGTGATTGATTCGTAATATCCACTCAGAGATCACCACAACATCGATTGTGGGCTTAGGGTTTTTCGAAATTCTCTGGGGCGGCCCCACAATTCGATGGGTCGGCCGGATCCGGTTGAATTGCAGTGTCCGCTGCAGTCTGACCCCTCTTCAGATGTACCAGCAGCAGACTTATGTCGGCTGGCGATACTCCGGAAATTCTCGATGCCTGACCGATCGTCCTCGGCTGGCCACTTGCTAACTTAGCCCTGGCTTCCGTCCGAAGACCCTGGACCGACGCGTAGTTTAGCCAGCTAGGCAGTTGCTTTTCTTCCAGCGTTTTGAACCGTTCGACATCAGCCTCCTGACGACGAATATACCCCTCGTACTTGAGGTAGATTTCCACCTGCTGAGTTACCTCGTCCGGGAGTGCTAGGTCTGCTTTCGGAAGCTGACGGTAACTGACCTCCGGCCTTCGCAATAATTGGGCCAAGGTTTCCACCCCCTCTCGAGTCGTCTCAAGCCTCTCCAATTCGGCTTCAATTCGATTTCGTTTCGCAGTGAGACGTTGATGGCGACGATCCGAGAGTAACCCGATGGTATGCCCGATGTCGCACAAGCGCAGGTCCGCATTGTCCTGGCGAAGCAGAAGGCGATACTCGGCCCGCGAAGTAAACATCCGATACGGTTCCACCGTGCCCTTGGTTATCAGGTCGTCGACCAGAACTCCGATGTAGGCCTGATCCCGTCGGAGCACGATCGACTCTCTACCTTGGACCCGGCGGGCCGCGTTGATGCCGGCGATAATCCCCTGGGCTCCCGCTTCTTCATAGCCGGAGGTCCCGTTTATCTGCCCAGCCAGGAACAGATTACGGCAAACCTTTGCCTCCAAATTGCTTCGGAGCTGCGTTGGCGGAGCAAAATCATACTCAACCGCATACGCTGGTCGCATGATCTCGGCCTTTTCGCATCCTTCAATACTGCGCACCATCTCGACCTGTACTTCAAACGGAAGGCAGGTGGAGAATCCATTCACGTATATCTCATCCGTCTGGATTCCCTCTGGCTCCAAAAAAATTTGGTGCTTCTCCTTTTCCGCAAACCGAACGAACTTGTCTTCAATCGACGGACAATACCTTGGCCCCACCCCTTCGATCACTCCCGAGTACATTGGGGACTTATGAAGATTCGCCAAAACCAACTCCCGAGTTCGCTGCGACGTGTAAGTGATGTGACATGGAAGTTGGCCTCCGATTTGAGCAAGAATCGATCCTGGCGGATACGGAGTCGGCGCCGATGAGACGGATTGTTCCACGTGGAACATTTCTGAGTTCTCTGTGGATAACTGCTTCCTTCCGGCGCTTAGTCCTCGGCTGCAGCCAAGATTCCCGGCCTCCCACCCCGCTGAATGTTCCACGTGGAACAATCCCTGATCCCAAAGTTCTTCCCCCCAGTAGCTAAAATACGGCACCGGTTCATCGCCAGCCTGAATCTCAAATCTTTTGAAATCGATCGATTTCCTCACTAGCCTGGGCGGGGTCCCCGTCTTAAGTCTTCCCAACTCTATGCCAATCTCGCGGAGTGATCCCGACAATCCCATCGCCGCGGCTTCGCCCGCCCTGCCTCCCATCTGTTGATTGGATCCCACGTGCATTAGCCCCCGCAGGAATGTTCCCGTCGTAATCACAACCGTTTCGGCGTGAAATCGCACCTCCAACGATGTTTCCACCCCGAAAACTCGCCCGTCTTCGTGCAGCAATCGGATGGTTTGTCCTTGTTTGCAATCCAAGCGGGGCTGCCTCTCACATACCCATTTCATACGAAATTGGTATGCCTTTTTGTCACACTGCGCCCTGGGTGCCCACACGGAAGGGCCCTTCTTGGTATTGAGCATTCGAAACTGCAAACCCGTCATATCCGTAGTCAAACCCATCTCGCCTCCCAGAGCATCAATTTCCCTCGCCAAATGCCCTTTCGCTAACCCGCCGATCGCTGGGTTGCACGACATCTGACCAATTGTGTCGAGGTTTATCGTTAATAGTAACGTTTCACACCCCATTCTTGCCGAAGCTAAGGCCGCTTCGACTCCCGCATGGCCCGCCCCTACGACAATCACATCGTATCTCTTAGGGTAAATATACATAGTTATATATCCACATGTCTAATCTTATAATTAGTAGACTTAATTAACTCTCATTCGCTCCGCTCCCGGTACTGTGGCGACCTCTACCCTGCTCCTCTTCTCCGGATCCAAGCGAGACTTTGAATCCATTCCCCCATTTTTCTGCCTGCTTTCTCCTCCCTATTCCCCATACTCCCCCCATGGATCTCTCACAGACCGCATTCGGAGCCTGGAATGGGGGCCGCTTCATGCACTTCGGCCTCGCCCTCAACGAGGATCGTTGGATTGCCTTGGTTCAACATGCCTACCATCGGGGGATCCGCACATTCCTAACCGCTGATGTTTACGGACGAGGGGAGGCCGATACCCTCCTCGGGATTGCCCTCGCTGGCTTCCCCCGGAACTCTTATTGCCTCGTCGGTTCCATCGGTCACGATTTCTACTCCGCTAAACGGGACGGTGCGAAGGGGTTTCCTCGGTTCTCCAACCCTGAGCTCCGGTCTCCCCAAGATTTCCCCGCCTACCTGCGTATGGCCACCGAACGCTCGCTCGAGCGATGCCAGACCGATCGATTTGATCTCCTTCTCCTCCATAATCCCGACTATCTAGGCTACTCCAACGATGCGGTCTGGCTCGGAATGGACGCTCTGCGCCAAGCTAAACTCACCGATCGCTTGGGAATAGCCCCGGGTCCCGCCAACGGTTTTACGCTCGATTTGCTCCTCGCTTTCGAACGCTTCGGCGCCCTGATCGATTGGGCCATGGTCATTCTTAATCCTTTCGAATCCTGGCCCGCATCTTTGATCCTTCCCGCCGCCCGCCATCACAATGTTCAGTTGATAACCCGCGTTGTCGACTACGGTGGCCTTTTCCACGGGGACGTCCATCCTGGCCATGTCTTCGGTCCGTCAGATCATCGATCGTTTCGACCGCTCGGTTGGGTCGAAGACGCTTGCAAGAAACTCGATCCTCTCCGCCCGATCGCAGAGCTTCACAATCTCTCGTTGCTGCAACTCGCCTGTTCCTGGAACCTCCAACACGCTCCTGTCCAATGCGTCGTTCCCACTCTGATCCAGGAAATAGGTGCTGGAACTCGGCCAATCGAATCCAAGGTTGACGATCTTGCCTCGCTTTCTGCAAAACAACTGACCCCGCCGGAACTTTCCTTGATCTCTCGCGTCGGTGACAACCGAGGGTGCATGAATCTTAAAGGTGCCAACCGTCTCCACACTTCCAGTCCAGAGCCCGACAAGTGGTCGCTCACCCCTGATCTCGAAGCAGCCGGGCGTCGCTGGCTTATCGATCCGGTTCGCGATCTGGCTTGCACTCACGATCCTTAATCCTCCCCTCTCCCCTCTTTGGCGTTATCCTAGCCGCAGCTCGTCTCCCCGCCTCCATGCTCCCCGGGCATTCCTGATCCGTTGGCTGCTGCTGCTCCCTTCCCTCCACCTTCTCAGCAACGTCCTACACCGTCCCGGATCCGGTCGTTCTCCGGCGGCTTGCCCTCCAGAAAGTGTCGTGCCTTCTGGTAGCTCTTCTTCATTAAATAGTGCCGCA
This sequence comes from Akkermansia muciniphila, assembly GCA_945861565.1. GTDB lineage: Bacteria > Verrucomicrobiota > Verrucomicrobiia > Limisphaerales > UBA9464 > SIBK01. The sequence continues at coordinate 15,654 of CAMAUY010000017.1, read as the reverse complement.
GATCCGGTGAGGTCCCGTCTGGCAATGTCTTACTTAGCGCTTCGAGTTCGTCGAACATCCTCACTAGATCCGGCTTGGTTCCCTCCCGGTTCATGCCGCCCACAGCTGCCTCCAACTCACATAGTTTCCGATATAGTTCATTTTCGATCTGCGTCATCGTTTGACTCTACACGGCGTGCCCGGCCCTCGCAATGCCATTGCCCGTCTTCCCAATTCCTGACATTACTTTCGTCCATACATGACTAGGAAATCCAGTCCCTCGCCCTCCCCCGTCTCTCGTTCCGGACGCTTTGCCTCCGGCCCTGCGGCGGAGGTCGCCGCATTTTCCGAATCCATCTCTTTCGACTGGCGCCTGTGGCGGCACGATATCCTCGGCTCCTGCGCCCAGGCTCGCATGCTGGCCAAAATTGGAATCCTGTCTCGGAGGGAATGCTCTGCCATCCTTCGCGGCCTTGAACTCATTGCTCGCGAAATTGCCGCCGGCCGGTTCCAATGGAAGTCCGAACTCGAAGACGTCCATATGAACATCGAGGCGGAGCTTACCCGGCGGGTCCCGGCGGGTGCTAAGCTTCATACTGGCCGTTCCCGCAATGACCAGGTCGCTCTCGACGTCAGACTCTGGTTGCGCGATGAGATTTCCGCCCTCGTCATCGAAATTAAACAACTCCAACGGAGTCTCGTCTCCCTCGCCTCGCGCCACCCCACGGTTATCATCCCGGGTTATACCCATCTTCAACGCGCCCAGCCCGTCTTTTTTGCTCATCATCTATTAGCCTATGTCGAAATGCTTCAGCGCGATCGCGAACGGATGGCCGACTGCCTCGGTCGCGTCAATATTTGTCCGCTCGGCAGTGGTGCCATCGCCGGATCGACTCTACCTCTCGATCGCGAAGAGATAGCCCGATTGCTCGGTTTTGTTGATTCCCGTGGACGGCCTCGCCTGACACAGAATTCAATGGACGCCGTCAGTGACCGGGATTTTGTCGTTGAATTCGCGGCCGCGGCGGCTCTGATTGCCGTTCACCTTAGCCGACTCTCCGAGGATGTTATACTCTGGGCTTCGACCGAGTTTTCATTTATCTCAATCGCTGATTCCTATACCACCGGATCATCGCTCATGCCGCAAAAAAAGAATCCCGACATCGCTGAATTAACCCGTGGTAAATCGGGCCGCGTCATCGGTAATCTTGTTTCTCTCCTGACTCTCCTTAAGGGGCTCCCTATGACCTATAATCGTGACCTGCAAGAGGATAAGGAACGGTTGTTTGATTCCGCGGACACCGTCCGCTCCTGTCTGCGCCTTATGTCCGCTCTTTTGGATCACTCGACCGTGCTAGACGCTCGCTGCCGAGCGGCTGCTTCAGACCCCCTGCTCTTAGCCACCGATCTTGCCGACTACCTCGTTCGGAAAGGAATGCCCTTCCGCAAAGCCCATCACGCCGTCGGCGCCGTTGTCGCTCTGGCTGAGAAAAATCGTCAACCCCTCAATCGTGTCAGCCTGCTAGAGTTCCAGTCCATTTCCTCCTTCTTTGCCAAGGATGTTCACCAGGTTTTCGACCTTGATCGGGCGATGCTTCGTCGCACCGCTACCGGTTCTCCTGGAACCCGGGGAGTGCTCGCCCGACTTCGCTATTGGGATCGAGTCCTGCCCTGAGCACACCTCGACCCTTGGTTTCCAACGTGAAAATACTACAATACTATTGACCGACCCCTTCGGCCTTAATGAATTATTTCTTCCACGATCCGGTCGATCTCCAAATTGGCCTCTCTGGAAGTTCCCGGGTAGCCATTTACCAGGATCGAGAAGGCCACTCGCTCTCCCGCCGCGTTCGTTCCGTATCCCGAACACGCGCTAATGTTCCTCAGGGTTCCCGTCTTAGCCCGTATGTTTCGCACCGCGAGACCTTCTCTCATTCGGTTCTTCAAAGTGCCCTCTTCACCCGCCACCGGTAAGGCCTCCCGCCAAGCCTCCGCCCCGCTGTGTTGGTCCATGTATCGGAGCAACTGTACGATTGCCGCTGGACTTAGGTAGTTTTCCCTCGACAGCCCGGCTCCCTCCGTTATCCGTACCTCGTTGGTTACTACCCCTGCTTTGGCCAGGAATTCGTTCACCACCCGGATGCCCGATTCCTCCGTCGTTTCCGCTCGCGGCCACCCCTTTTCTAACTCATTCGGATTCTGATCAGCCTCCGCGCCCATCACGAGCAGAAGCAATTGAGCATGAAGATTGTTGGAATTTTTTTGGACCTCCTTGATCAACTCTCCCAGCGATTCCGAATAGTGCACTACCAGCTCGCGCCTGTTCGAGCTCTTCATCGTATCCTTTTTTCTTTGCCCCTTCTCCCTATCAACTCTAACTCCCTTCCGAATCAACGCCCGCCGCAGCGATTCCAAGAAATACTGCGTCGCGTCCGGAACGGATACCCAGACCATTGCTTCGCCTCTTTCCGGAATTGTTCCCTTTAACGTTAATAATTTCTCACCTGGCCTTCTTTCTGCCGTTACTGACGCTTTTTCCTTCGAATCAACCGTTCGAACTCGGTTCTCGATGTCGAACAAGCTTAGCTCGATTCCGTCCTCCACGACCGCCCTCTCTCCTTGCCGTTCGCCTCCTCGGATCTGCAATTCCACGTAGTTATCATTGATGTTCAGAACGCCGGCGGCGGCTCCGTAGCGGGTTTGGAGATCCTCCCAAGCCACCCCCTTCCCGTAGTTGGATCCACGGAAATAGCTCTCATCCGCCCCCAACCCTCTTCGGATCCTCCGGATTCCCAACTTCCGGACCTCCTCCACAAGCTGCTCCATCTTCGTGCCGTCTTCCCCCCTTCGCCCATCCAAGAATGACGGATCTCCGTACCCCACAACGACGAGTCCTCCATCCAACTCCCCTCCTCGGCGCAATCTCCCTCCCGTCTGCAAGCTGGTTTTTATTCGGAAATCGGCTCCCAACCGATTCAGGGCCGCGGCTACCACCACCAATTTCATGTTCGAAGCGGGCGTGAATAGCCGGTGCTCATTGGTTGCGAAGAGGACACATCCGCTCGACAACTTCCGCACCTCTATCCCCCAGTTCGCCTCGCGCCCTTTGCCCTCTTTCAAACGATCCTCGATCCTCCTTCCCAGTTCTCGCTGATCGCTTGCTCTCCCTACCAACACCAGCAGCCAGAACAGCGCCAGTACTGCCAGTTCAATGGTTCTTTGCTTGGGTGATTTCATCGTAAGATGCCTGGAATTCTCCCCGGGGACTTGTTCTACCCGATGGCAGCCATTCTCCCGCCGGATCCTCCTCACCTTCAAATCCTTTTTGCTTTACGTTCGCCCCGCCTGTATTCCTCCCGTCGTGCGTCTCCTCGATTTTCCCGACCGCCATAGGGTTCTCTCCGCGGAGGGTTGGCTCGAACTCGGCAGTTCAGCGGAGGCCGCCCAAGAACTTCGCCTCATTTCAAGGGCCGCTGAGTCGCATCCTGACGTTTTGGAACTGCGCTGGCGCCTGTATGCCGCCAAAGGAGCCTGGGACTTCGCCCTGGACGTCGCCCGAGTCGTCTCTCAAATCGACCCCGCTCGTCCCAGCGGCTGGATCCATCAAAGTTTCAGTCTCCACGAGCTGAAGAGAACTGGCGAAGCCCGCGATTTGCTTCTACCCCTAGCCAACCGCTTCCCTAAAGACTCTATCATTCCCTTCAACCTCGCCTGCTACGCTTGCCACCTCGGCAACCTTACCGAGGCCCGCGAGTGGCTTCTCCGGGCGCGCAAGCTCCTGCCAAAAGCGGAATTCAAGTCCATGGCTCTCGCTGACTCTGACCTTGCTCCGCTTCACGACTACATCGAGACTCTCTGATGGCTAGCCCCGAATTTTTCCCTGCGCTTCGGATGGGCGCTTATCAGCCTTTGTTTGTGAGCAACCTCCGGATTCTCCATTTCCGCCGGTCTTTCACAAAGTTCTTCACAGCGCTTTTCCCCTACCAGACCGGTCTAACGTGGCTTGCTGCAGTTATTCCGATTATTCACCACCCTTAATACGGTCTTTTCTTTCAGAAGGAGACACCAATACTTAGTGCATGAAGCTTTCGATTGGCAAAGATCAACTGATGCTTGGGCTCCAGGCCGTCCAAAACGTTGTGGGCTCCCGCACCACGATGCCGATCCTCAACAACATTCTGCTCAACGCCCGTGATGGGCGGCTGGTCGTAACCGGCACGGACCTCGACATCTCCGTCAGTTGCCCGGTCGCCGCCCAAGTCTCGACCCCGGGAGCGATCACACTCCCGGCCAGGAAATTTATTGGCATCGTGCGCGAGCTTGGATCCCCGGAGATCGAACTCTCCGTTGACGAGAAGCAACAGTGCTCGATTCGGTCGGGATCTTCCTTTTACAAAATCAACGGGCTTCCGGCCGAAGATTACCCGCCGCTACCTCAATTCAAGGAAGTTCGCAGGGTTGTTCTCCAACAGGAGAAGCTTCGAGCGATGCTCAAGAAGACAGCCTTCGCCGTTTCGGCGGATGAGTCCCGCTTCGTTCTCAATGGCATCTTCTTCAGCCTTAAGGACCACCGGGCGACGTTGGTGGCCACTGACGGCCGGAGGCTGGCTCTGACCGACGGCGAAGCGGAAATCCCCACGGAATCTCAGGGCGATTTCATCGTCCCGACCAAAGCGATCAATGAACTCACCCGACTGCTCCAAGGAACGGGCAACCTGGAGCTCAATTTCTCAGAAAATCAGGTCGCCTTTACGCTGAAAGCGGAGAACGGCTTTGATACAGTGATTACTTCAAAACTCGTCGATGGAAGCTATCCGAACTATCGGCAGGTGATCCCGGCTGATCCCCAAGAACGGGTCGCCCTGCCGCGGGAAGAATTGCTCGCCGCGCTGAAACGAGCGGAGATCATGACTAGCGACAAGTCGAACTCGGTCAAGCTGGCCTTTGGGCGCAATCAGTTAACCATAACCGCCAATACGCCGGAAGTCGGAGAAGGCCAGGAAACTCTGGCGATTAACTATAAAGGCAAGGAAATGGCCATCGCCTTCAACCCCACCTACCTGATGGATCCCCTGAGGGCGGTGGAATGTGAAGAGGTGTACTTCGAGCTGATCGACGAATTAAGCCCCGGGGTATTGAAAATCAACGAGCCATTCCTGTACGTAATAATGCCCATGCGGATGACCTGAAAGCCGAGCAATGGTAGTGAGCCACGGCAGCAAGGCAGTCGAGCCCCGCGCGAATCCGTTGCGGACAAAGGGAGGATGGCCTTTTGATGCCGGCGTGACGGCCGCGCGAATAGGGCTCGGAGGGTTGATGATTTGGAGCGGTTGGCCAATCCAGGGGGGCGTAGACTACCGAGGCGTGACGCTTCAGCGGTGGGAATCCCTCTCGGACTATACCCGCGAAGAAAAACAAACGAAAGGGCTTGAGACGCAACGGACGCTGCTGTCGCCCGTGATCACCCCCCCGATTGAGTGGAACCAATTGGTTCCCTCTTGGAACGTTTCGACCCAGGCGGCCATCAGCGTCGAGGTCCGGGTCTGGGTAAAAGATCGGCCGGGTCGATGGTATCACATGGGGAACTGGAGTTCGGATACCAATCGGTATCCGCGAAGCAGCGTAGGCGGACAACGGGAAGGGGAGGGGACTGTGGAGACCGACACCCTGGTACTGAAGGAGGCGGGACGTCGGTATCAGGTGAGAGTCGGGTGGGCGGCGGGGGATCCAATAAAGGATTTCAAACAGTTGGCGGTTAGTTTGCTGGACACCCGGGTATCGCCCCCGCCGTTGGCGCCGCATCGGAAAGCATGGGGACACAACCTGACCCCACCGTCGCGATCGCAGGCGGACTATCCAGAGGGTATTCAAAGTTGGTGCAGCCCCGCGGCCAGCTCAATGCTGTTGGGGTGGTGGGCGCGCGAGTTACGTCGACCCGAGGTGGATGCGGAAGTTCCAGTGGTGGCGGGGGGGGTATTCGATCCTCAGTGGCCGGGCACGGGAAACTGGGCGTTCAATGCCGCGTATCTGGGCTCACGCAAAGGCCTGCGAGCGATGGTTTGTCGATTAACCGATCTGCAGGAGCTGGAATTGCTGATCGAACATGACATTCCCGTCGCGGCTTCCGTTTCCTACGCCATGCTCAAGGGAAAGCCAGCTCCGGATGCCGCAGATGGACATCTCGTGGTGGTGGTGGGTTTCAATCCAGCCGGAGACGTCCTGGTCAACGATCCGGGTGTCAATCAGAGCAGGGTGAGGCGGCCGTTTGCACGTCGACACTTCCGCGACGCCTGGTGGCGGTCCAGGAACACCATCTATCTCGTGTGGCCTGACGATCGCCCGTTACCACTAAATCCTTACGGCCACTGGTGATTCCAAAACGAAGGAAGAATTGAGTCTTCTCACGCTCCATGCGGGCCCATCTGGAAGCGCGTTCCATGAGCGAAGATTCGCGTTCAATAGCGGTTCAGCCTCCGAGTTTTGGCAAGCAGGTGATTCTATTCCGGATCGACAAAGTTTCCGACAAAGTTTCCGACAAAGATTCCGACGAAGGAAAGACAGAGGGGGCCAAAAAAGGCCAAACTCCAGGGGTTGTCGCAGCGCGACAACCTCTACCAACAACTTCGAGAGGCGCCCACTCCAAGCTGAATGGCCCGGGTGCGATTGACACCCATTCGAGCCGTCCTTAACGTCGGGGGGTAAATACCGGTAACGCCCCGACTTTACTTTCGGGGCTTTTTATTGTCATGAATACGATTCTGGTGGGAGCCCAATGGGGCGACGAAGGCAAGGGCAAGATCATTGATGTCCTGACCGAGGAGGCGGACGTCGTGGTCCGTACCCAGGGGGGCAACAATGCGGGACACACGGTCTTCCTCGGGCCGAAAAAGTACATCCTGCACCTCATCCCGTCGGGAATCCTCAGGCCAGGCAAACAGTGCGTGATAGGAAACGGGGTGGTACTCGATCCTGTGGGATTGGTCGGGGAGATCGACGGATTATTGAAACTCGGGATCCGGGTAAAAGGAGGAAAGAAGGGAAATTTGGTGGTGTCGGAAACGGCGCACGTCGTCTTTCCCTGGCATCGAGAGCTGGATGGACTGAGGGAGCAGCGGAAGGGGAGCAAAAAGATCGGGACGACGAAGCGAGGAATCGGGCCAACGTACGGCGACAAGACGGCGAGGGTGGGTCTGAGGGTGGTGGATCTGATCAACCCACGGCGATTTGAGGAGATGCTACGGGAACGTTTGAAGGAGAACAACGCTGTCATTCGGGCGTTGGGAGGAAAGGTGATTTCCTATCAGAAATTATGGGCGGAGTACTCCCAGGCGGCGGACCGCCTTCGGCCATTCGTAGCCAACACGGTGATGATGTTAAACGAGGCGACGCAGGCCGGGAGGCGAATTCTGTTCGAGGGGGCTCAGGGGACATTTCTTGACATCGATCACGGCACCTATCCCTTCGTGACGTCGTCAAACACCACCTCGGGAGGCGCTTGCACCGGGTCAGGAGTTCCGCCGAATCGCATGGACCGAGTGGTCGGAGTGATGAAGGCCTACACCACGCGAGTCGGAGAAGGACCCTTGCCGACGGAGAACGCGGAAATTTCGGATTTGCTGCACGGAATGGGTCGGGAATTCGGCTCAACCACCGGCCGGGCTCGGCGGTGCGGCTGGTTCGATTCTGTGGCTACTCGGCACGCGACCATGGTGAATGGCATTGATGAACTCGCCATTACCAACATCGACGGATTGGATACGGTCGAGGAAATCCGGGTATGCACGGGCTACCGGCTGAATAAGCGCCTTCTCCATCATGTGCCCGCGGACTGTGAAGCTCTCGCTCAATGCCAGCCGGTATACGCGACGTTTCCAGGCTGGCTCGAGCCTACCCATGATATCAAAAGGTTCCGCGACCTGCCGGTACGATGTCGAAGGTATCTGGACGAGATCTGCCGGCTCACCGGAGCCAGCCTTCGGATTGCCAGTGTGGGACCCGCGAGGGAGCAAACAATGTTTTTGTGACCGCCGCTCTTCAGTTGAGCTCCGAGGCTAAGGCGGCCATTCCGGCGCATGTTGCGGTGATCATGGATGGGAATGGGCGTTGGGCCAAGAAGCGAGGCCTACCTCGAGTCGAGGGACATCGAAAAGGCGTTGAATCGGTCCGGGCGATCGTACGGTCAGCTGGAGAATGCGGGGTCAAGTACCTGACGTTGTATGCCTTTTCGGTGGAGAATTGGAATCGGCCGAAGGATGAAGTGGATACCCTCATGAAGTACCTCGCCCGATTCCTCAAGAATGAGATCGGGGAGTTGAACCGAAATAACGTCCGCCTGGAGGCAATCGGACAGATCTGGAGGCTGCCGGAATTTGTTCAGGTGCAACTGGCGAAAACCAAGACGGCCCTGGCGAGGAACAACGGACTGACGCTGATTCTGGCGCTGAGTTATGGAGGCAGGACGGAGCTGGTGGAAGCAGCTCGGGCGATCGCCGAGGAGGCGAAGGCGGGACGGCTTGACCCGGCGGAAATCAACGAGCGTGTGATGTCGGAGCATTTGTACACGCGGCATTGGCCGGATCCGGATTTACTCATTCGCACGAGTGGTGAGATGCGAGTCAGCAACTTTCTCCTTTGGCAGATCTCCTACGCGGAACTGGTGGTGACACCGACGTTATGGCCGGAATTTCGCAAGGCGGAGTTGGTGTCAGCCCTGGAGGAGTATGCGAGGAGAAACCGGCGATTTGGCGGTCTTTAAATCCCGATCCTAGGAGCAGGAAATACACAATACACGGAAGGCTTCGCAAAAGTTAAGCAACCTTAAATAGAAGGCGACGATGCGACCGATGGAGAATGGAGAGAAAAAGGATCTCTGTTGGCTTGGTTACCTTCTATGTACCGATTCAGGATCCCCGTAGCGGTCCGGGCGCATCTCGAAGTTGTTGGAGACGGTAGCGGACGCTGCGCTGCGGCGACCCGGCGCGGTTCAGGCGCGGCACGAACCGCGTAGCGGCCCTGTCCGCCCGCAGGACGCGGGCGGAGTTGTCGCAGCGCGACAACCTCTACCAACAACTTCGGGATGGGCCCTAGGGGTCCCGACTCTCGCCGGCTCGCTTGACTTAGGCAAAGTCCTGCCGAAGATTGCCGATCGCTGATCTACTGAACCCATGAACACACCCTTGGAACCGTTTGATTTCAACCGTCGGGAGTTTCTCCGAGGCGGCTCCGTGGCCAGTCTGGCAGCCCTTTTTGGAATGGTTCAAACGGCAGCCCAAGATGCAAAACCAGCCGAGGCGGAGAAAGCGGTCACCGTCACCAACACGGGGGTGATAGGCCTGGGGACGCGGGGGCGAGAAGCCGTAACTGTGCTCGGCAGCCTCTCCAATGGCCGAGTCTCGGCGTTGTGTGATCATTATCCGTCGGCGCTCAAGCGCGCCGGAACAGCAGCTCCCAAGGCAAAGCAGTACAAGGATTATCGGCAACTTCTAGCCGATACCGAGATCACGGCGGTTGTGATTGCCACGCCCCCGCATCAGCACCGGGATATTGCGGTGGCCGCCCTGGCCGCAGGCAAGCACGTCTATCTGGAGGTCCCGATGGCGGCCACCCTGGAGGATGCCCGCGCCATTGCGCAGGCGGCCCGAGATGCGGGTAAAGTCGTCTTCCAGCCAGGACTTCAGGAACGTTCGCATCCGCAGAGCCATTTTCTTCTTCCGTTCATCCGCTCGGGCGGGGCCGGCCGCACCATCAAGGCGCGGACGCAATGGCATCGAAAAACGAGCTGGAGAGCCAGTTCCCCAAATCCTGAGCGCGAGAAGGAGCTCAACTGGAAATTGTATCGCGAAACCTCACCGGGCCTCGTCGGAGAGCTTGGCATTCACCCGATCGACACGATCAATTGGTTTCTCGGGCAGAGGCCGAAATCGGTGATGGGCTTCGGATCCATCCAGCAGTGGAAGGACGATCGGCAGACTGCCGATACAGTTCAATGCATCTATGAGTATTCCAACGACATCCATCTCTCCCAGGAACTGACTTTGACCAACTCCTTCGATTCCGAATACACAATGATCTACGGTACGGACGCTGCCGTCATGATGCGTGAGAACAGAGCGTGGATGTTCAAGGAATCGGATGCCCCGCTTCTCGGATGGGAAGTCTATGCCCGCAAGGATAGTTTTTATAAGGATCTCGGCATTGCCCTGGTCGCCAATGCCACGAAAATCGGCGCCCAGGGCAAGAATCCCATGGAGGAAGCTCCCTATCCCAACCCACCCCTGTTCTACGCGCTCGAGTCGTTCCTGTTCAACGCCCACGAATTAACCACCGGTACCAAGGATTTCATCGAAAACTTTGGCGCGGATGATCCCAAGGCCCTCGCGGATCATCTAGCCACACTTAAACTGCTGCCCGCTCCAAAGTGGAAGGACGGATTTGAGGCCACCGTCGTGGCACTGACCGCCAATGAGGCAGTGGTCGGGGGGAAGAAAATATTATTCCAGGACGAATGGTTTCATGTCTAGGCCTCGTCCCAACTAAGGATTCCTAACCCCGGTCCGAATATTGTCACCGCTCCGTCGTCAAACTGTCTCCGAACCATGAAACCGCCTCGCCTCCTTCTTCCCAATACGATCGCACCCGCCATCGCCATCGTTCTCGCCTTAACACTGGCCATCGCGCTCGGCTCAGCGGCCCCCTCGGCTTCCGCTGAAACTCTGACGCGCTACCAGGCAACCCCGGCCAGCAAGGTAACCGTCCATGGAACGTCGACGATTCATGACTGGAAGATGGAGGGCAAGATCATCGGCGGGCACTTCGAAATCGACTCCAATTATCCACTCGAAACATCGGCGGGCAAGCTGCCGAACCTGAAGGTGAGGTCCAGTGCCGAGGTGTCTATCCCGGTCCAGTCCATCAAGAGCGGCACGAAACGGATGGATGAAGTGATGCTGGAGGCAATGAAGCAACCGGAGTTTCCCAAGATAACGTTTAAGCTGACCGAGCTGAGCCCCAGGACCGGCGAACATAAGCCGGGCGATCCACTCGAGTTCGTCAGCAAAGGTGAGCTGACTATCGGCGGAGTTACCCGGCCGGTGGAGATGACGGTGACCATGGAGAAATTCGAAGGCAATAAGCTGAAAGTCGTCGGGACGACTCCGATTAAGATGACAAATCATGGGATCAAACCGCCCGCCCCGAACATCGCTTTGGGACTAATCAAAGTAGGCGATGAGGTGAAGGTGTCGTTCGAGTGGATCACCGCTCGAAAAATGGAAGCCGCTAAGTAACGCTGGAGCGGGCCGCAGCCGCTGGCATCGTCCTTCTGATGCGAACCCAGCTTTTGCTTCCGGCTCTGCGGGCACTCCACGAAGAGCTTGGAATTCCGGTGAACTATGGAAAGGAGCGAGGGTTGAAGCTGCAGCCGGAGGCAACCGAACTCGTCGGGGTGGGGCTTGATATTTTGGGGCGAGAACAGAAATTAGCTGCGAGTACGGCTCTGGCCTGGGAAATGCTCCGGGCAACGGCTGCCGCGGAGGGGATCGCACTACAGTTGGTTTCAGGGTTTCGCAGCATTGAATATCAGACTTCCATAATCCGCAGGAAGTTGGCGAAGGGCCAGCCCATTCAGGACATTCTCAAGAGCAGCGCCGCGCCGGGTTATAGCGAACATCATACCGGAAGAGCCGCCGACATAACGACGCCCTGGAGCGAGCCCTTGGAGGAAGCATTTGAGCGTACGACGGCCTATGCGTGGTTACGACGGGAGGGGGAAAGGTTTCGATTTCGGATGAGTTTCCCCCGAGACAATCCGCATGGAGTTGTTTTTGAACCCTGGCACTGGTTCCACTTTGGCTGAGGCCAGGAGTTATTCGAAGGGGCACGTACAGTATGGGGCTCAGTTCCGGCGACAGGCAAACGCACCGGTGACAGCGTTCCCGATCAAGCACACGTTATGATCTCAATTTGACTGAAACAAACGCAGCGCGGCTTGGCTGCCGTGCTAACAGTCAGACGTACTTGCCGACGAACCAGGCAATAGGCGGTAGCAGCAGGCCAAGGACAATAAAAACCACGGGGCCGCTTCCGGCCGTTGGGATCAGGAAGGCCTTGTCAGGCAGTGACAGGTTGACATAGCAGCGAACCTTGGCATGCAACGGAAACGGCACAAGGGCCTCCTCCGCCGCTTCGCGTGATGCATACGTCTGCACGATGATGTTGGGATACATCAGGTCGCTCTCGTGTTCGGTGCCGCCAATGTGATAGCGGAACTTAACGTCGGGTCGGTGCGTCGTGGTACTGGTGCTGCGGAGCAAGCGCCGATCGGTGTTGGCGGACGTGCTGCTGAACACTTGTGAATGAACGATAACAGCGTCGATACGCTCGGAGTTGCTCAACAGGCGACGTTGCTGCACGAACTGGGTGAGGCCCACGAACAGCATCACCAGACCAAAGCCGCCGAAGATGAGGAAGGTGATGATCTGGGCCATTAGTCGTTCTCCGGTTTTCCACGGATACTTCCCGCCTGTTCGCCCCGCTCATTTCTCTTTGTGATTGCAGGCTCCATCTTTCTCCGACTTTCATCGCTCCAGCGCGGAACGTCAATCAATCAACGACCTCCATGACATGACAAATGATTCACCTCCCGAAAGTGAACCAACCCTGGTCCTGGTTCTGGTGGATTCCGGCGTCACCCTCCCGATCGCTCGAAACACCTTAAATGCCAACAAGTTTCGAAACGTTTGAAGTTCTCGGACACGTCCACGTGGACGAACGGTAGAGTTAGGACGACCGTCGCGGCGTGAACCGAGGACGAGCAACCATTCAATTCTGAAGTTCACGGAACGCCCCGTCCCATCACGGACTGAAAACCACGCGAATATTTAGCCAAAGAGGTAAAAATACAATGCTGCAAAAACAAACAAATCCCGCGAGGATTTAATCGTAAGTAGAAACAGCGAGACAGATTTAGCGATCCAACGGAACCTATGAACATCAACATTTCTTTAAAAACAATTTTAGGCGCACTTAACAACGTAATTTCTTGCGATGCAGACGGAGACTTGGTCATCGATAGCATCCGATCATTGCCATCAGCTGGACCGCAAGATCTAGCAATAATTCTTCCACGTGGCGATGCGTCAGTGTTTGATCCGATTTCGTTGGCAACTATAGCACAGAGCAAAGCAGGAATATTTTTGACGCAACACCCGGTGGCATCCGAAAATAAATGCATTCTTGTCAGCGATGCGCTGGCTGCTTATACGCAACTAGTTGGTTTTGTTGATCGCAGCCAGAATGAAGCCAACTGTCCGCCAGCCATAGAACAAGGCGTGACTATCCACAGTTCAGCCGTAGTAGGATCAGGCGCCCATGTGGGTGCTGGAGCTGTGATTGGAGCTCACGTGTTTATTGGAAGAAACGCACACATAGGCAACAATGTACTGCTGCACCCGGGAGCAAAGGTGCTTGACCGGTGTATTATTGGTGACGATTCAATTATTCAATCCGGTGCAGTAATAGGGAGTGATGGCTACGGCTACCAGGCAACTAAGAAGGGCATGTTAAAGATTCCTCAGATTGGTATCGTACGTATTGGCAAAAGTGTAGAAATAGGGGCCAATTGTATGATTGATCGAGCCTCGTTTGACGAAACAATTATTGGTGACGGCGTTAAAATCGATAATGGAGTCCATGTTGCGCATAATGTCAAAATTGGGCCGCACACCGCAATTCTCGCTCAATCCGGCATCGCCGGTAGTGTTGAGATTGGTGCGGGCTGCCAGATTGGTGGCCAGGTAGCCATTAGAGACAATGTAAAGATCGGGAATGGCGCTAAAATAGTTTCCAAAAGCGGCGTTTTGAAAAACGTCAAGGCCGGCGAAATCGTTGCGGGAATCCCCGCCATGCCATTGAGTCAATGGAAACGGATATCGGCATCAATTCATAAATTGCCAGAGCTTATAAATGTGATGCGCAAGACACTCCGCTCATGATCTTCACGCAGTCTTCCTCACTCGCTCCACGAACCGCTGTGATACCGGCGCCTAAGCCTCACAGCCAGTCTTTCGCCCGCCCGGGCAAGGGGTCAGTCAAGATTAGCCAGAAAGGTCACCAGCGGGCCGGTGTCCTGGAGCACGGCCCCCTTCACAGGCCAAAGCCCTCCAGATACTTCGGGTTGGTCGCCAGATCACGTGGCTCTTGCCTTGGTGATTTCGCTCCGCGTGGAAATGATTCACGTAGTTTTCAAGGCAGTGGCGGAGAGAGCTTTCTCCGAAAAGAATCATTTTCGACAGGAGCTCCGTCTTTACCGATCGAATCCGATTGTCCGTGACCAGATACTCGTTGCGCAGGAGGAGTTCCTGATCAACCGAACCGGAGATGTACGCCAGCGTTCGTTTCCAATTCATCGAAGAGACTTTGACCGAGCTAACGGCCTGGGAGCAATCTCCTCAGCGCCCTGTAAATCGTTGAATATCGGTAGGTTTGAGTTTTTTGACCCTACGACGTCGGGTAGACGACATAATTGCGCACGCCCAAGGCGGTGAGTTGACGATGGAGCCAGAATCCAGTCGGTCCGGCTTCGTAGCAACTGATGACCTCGCGGGCCTGGGCCTTCTGATTGGCCACCCACTCCAGGAAGCCCGCGATCGTCGTCTTTTTGCGCGTCCTCTAGTCTTCATGCCATCTATTAATCAATAATTCCTCCGAGACGGGCACCGCTGCAAACGCGGCATCGTGTTGAATGGCGCCGGCTAGGCAACCCCGTATTTCCTGAACTAGGCCCGCATCCGTTTCCAACCGTCCGCGGAAGGAACACTCGCAAGGACCTGGCCATCATGCCATAGTCGCTTCGACTGGGATCAATTATGTCAACTGTATGGATCTGACCCCGTTGCCGCCCTTTCCTAACAAGGCGTTTCGGCGGACAGCCTGGGCCACACCCACCTTGATGTTCGGATTGCGCGTATCGAGGTTGACCGATTCGATGCCGATTTCGTTTGTTCCAAACTTCCCAGCATCTCAAAGTCTTGAACGCCGCATGAAAGCGATCCTCCTCATTGCCGCCCTGGTTTTGTCTCGTTCACTCTGGGCCTCGACCGCGATGGCGGCCGAAAGCTATTTGGCACGTCTTCGCGACGCGATCATTCTCACCCCTTCAAAGCTGGCGGCGATCGGTGACTCGGCTGGCTTGGCGGCGGCGGAGCACCTGGCAGGAGGGAACATCTGGGTGGCGGGCCGGCAGCCCGACTTCATACCCGAGGCAACGGGCCGTGCCGGCGGGTTGATCGCCATGGCTTCTCTGGACCCGCGTGGCCCAAGCGAGCACGATATCGTCCTTTACGCTGTGCCGGGCACCTTGGAGCAGGATGATTTGATACGGGTCGACTCGTGGCGGCAAAGAGGTGCAGTCGTAGTCACTTTCAGTTCTCCGACCGGTTGCCTGAACGACCATTTTCCGATCGACACCGTCGCCAACGTCGTCGACCTCTGGATCTGGACGGGGGAATTCGTCGCGGCCTGCACGCGCTTTGCGGAGGCCGGGACCTAAACCGTGCAAAACGACCGGTCTGAAAACCGCACAGTTTTCTTGATGGATTTTCTTCAAACACTTCAACAGATCTCTTCTTCCTTCTTCCTGGATCTTCTTTGCCTGACCCGGCGGCTTTGAGCGCTAAC
>CAMAUY010000016.1 GCA_945861565.1 Akkermansia muciniphila | reverse complement strand
ACCGCGGATGAACTCGGATTGACGCGGATAGAATAGGCCTGGAATCTGGGTCGATCGGCGTTTATCCGCGGTTCCCACTCCCCTTTCGTCGGGGGCGACGAATTCAAGACTCATGGCAAGCACTGTCTTCTGGGAAATAGGGCTGCGTGGCCGTGTTCAATACAGCATATATAACAACTGCACGCGGAGAAAAGGCACCGTCGAGAGCTTTTTTTCTCATTTTCAGATTCCTATCCGCGGATCAGGGGCGGAGGGCTCCACTTGCGCGTGTTATTGTGCCAAAATAGAATGAGTGTCGCAAATGCAGGTGGATTGAACCGAAGAAACCGAAGGGATTGGGGTGCAAAAAACAGGCTTCGTTTTCTTCGTTTCCTTCTGTTCAATCATTTCCCGATCTCGTTGTCCCTCGGTCCCGGCCCGGGGGAAAAGTCATGCCTCTGCTCGAAATTCGCGGTCTCCAGATTGATTACGGTTCCGTCCGTGTCGTGGACGGGGTGTCGTTGTCCGTCGATGAAGGTGAAACCTTGTGTCTCGTCGGCGAAAGCGGGTGCGGCAAGAGTGTCACCGCACTCAGTATCGCTCGCCTTCTTGCCACGCCGCCCGCCCGGTATGCCGGAGGCGAGATCTTACTTCAGGGCCGCGACGTCCTGCGCATGTCGTCGGTTGAGTTGCGAAATATACGGGGCGGCGTTGTCAGCTATGTCTTTCAAGAGCCCGGCGCATCTCTCAATCCCGTGATGCGCATTGGGGCGCAGATTCGAGAGATGCTTACCGAGCATCGGCCCGCCTGGGCGAACGAAAACGAAATTATTCGGTTGTTGAAACTCGTGGGGATTCCGGCACCCGAGAGCCGGATCCGGGAGTATCCGCATCAGCTATCGGGGGGCATGCAGCAGCGCGCCATGATTGCGATGGCGCTTGCCAGCGAGCCAAAATTGCTTATCGCCGACGAACCAACCACCGCGTTGGACGTCACCATCCAGGCTCAGATCATTGAACTGCTGCGTGAGCTCCAGCAACAGTTGGGCATGGCGATCCTGCTCATCACTCATAATCTGGGGATCGTCGGAGACATTGCAGATCGAGTGGCAGTGATGTACGCCGGCCAAATCGTTGAAGAAGCGGCGGCCGACACCCTTCTCCGTCAACCGCTGCATCCGTACACCCAGGCGTTGATCCGCTCCGTGCCGCACATTGGTCGGGAGCGCCAGCGTCTCGAGTCGATACCGGGGGCGGTGCCGGTTCCAGGCAACTGGCCGGCGGGCTGCCGGTTCGAACCTCGCTGCCCGGTTGCGCACCCGGAATGCGCCACGAACCCGCCCCGCCTTGCCGACGCCAAGCCCGATCGACGGGTTCGTTGTCCATTCTGGGAATAGTTGCCGCCATGCCGTTGCTCGAAATCCAAAGCCTTCAGGTTCACTTCCCGGTGACTCAGGGCGTCTTGGCGCAAAAACGGGCTTGGGTTCGCGCCGTGGAGGACGTCAGCTTCACTCTAGAGCCGGGCGAAGCGCTCGGTCTCGTCGGCGAAAGCGGCTGCGGCAAGACCACTCTCGGCCGTGCGATTCTCCGCCTGATCGAGCCGACAGCCGGACGCATCGTGTTCAAGGGCGAAGACATCACGCACTTGTCCGCAAACTCCCTCCGGGCTCGTCGCCGAGAATTCCAGATGATCTTCCAGGATCCCTATAGCTCGCTGGATCCGCGGATGACCCTTGGCGATATCATCGGCGAGGCGCTCGATATTCACCGCCTGGTGCCATCGACGATTGCGCGCACGGCGCGAGTCAGCGAATTGCTCGAGAGCGTCGGGTTGGAGCGGGCGCACGCCCAGAGGTATCCCCATGAGTTCAGCGGCGGTCAGCGCCAGCGCGTCGGCATCGCGCGAGCCCTCGCGGTGGAACCCAAACTCATCGTCTGCGATGAGCCCGTGAGTGCGCTCGACGTGAGCATCCAGGCGCAGGTGATCAATCTCCTGCAGGACCTCCAGCACGAGCGCGGAATGGCCTACCTTTTTATCTCTCACGACCTGGCCGTCGTCGAACATCTTTGCCGGCGTGTGCTCGTGATGTATCTGGGCCGCGTCGTCGAAGCGGGCGAGATTCGTGAGATTTGTCGCACGCCGCACCATCCCTACACGCAGGCCCTATTGTCCGCGGTGCCGGTCGTTGATTGTGATTCGAAGCGGCAGCGTATTGTGCTGAAAGGCGATGTGCCCTCGCCCATCCATCCCCCAAACGGATGCCCTTTTCATCCACGCTGCCCGATTGCGGAGGCTCGATGCCGAACGGAAAGACCTGAACTTGTTGAGACTTCACCGGGCCGTTGGACGGCGTGCCATCTTGTCCGGGGGCAATAGATTCCTGGGGTTCGGCTCTTGCTGGGAATTGCGCCCGACACTCGCTATCGAAAGACGAATGCCGTTGCGCCCCACCCATTCTACGAAATACTGGACGTCCTGTGTCTGACACTGTCCGTACCCGACAAACGTTTCGCCGTGAGTTGTGGCGATCGGCATCCAGTGGAATCCTGGAAACAGCGGGCAGCACGTTTCTCCTCTTGATTGCGGTGAAGTGGTTTCAGGCGGGGGCGAACGCGAAATCCCTGTTGGCGGCGGGTGGCAGTCTGGGTTTGTTGCTGACGCCGGTCACCGTCACCGTGGTGCTGCGTTGGGGATGGCCGCCGGCGCGAGCGGCGTCGCGCTTGTTTGCCCTGGGTGCGATTGCGTGTGCGGTGATGGTGGCCTTTCCTTCGGAGGCCGTTTTCGTGATCGCTGGCATCTTGGCCATGATGACGACTTCGGCCTGCATCCCGCTGATGAC
This sequence comes from Akkermansia muciniphila, assembly GCA_945861565.1. Taxonomy (GTDB): domain Bacteria; phylum Verrucomicrobiota; class Verrucomicrobiia; order Limisphaerales; family UBA9464; genus SIBK01. The sequence goes on along the minus strand of CAMAUY010000016.1, from coordinate 64,195 downwards.
GCAGATCTACCAAGATAACTATCCCACCGAGCGGCGCGGTCAGTTGTATTCGCGGACTTTTATGGTGCGAATTGCGGCCACCGTTTTGTTTGGATGGGTGGCGGGGTGGTGGTTAACCGAGCATCTGGCGTGGTACCGAGTATTACTGGCGGCCTACGGCGGTGCATTCGTTGTGGCCTCGGTCGCTCTTGCCGGGATTCCATCGCTGCCCTTGCGTGGCAATGTCCTGGCACATCCGCTGCACGCGCTGAGTTTGGTGGCGGAAGATCGGTTGTTTCGCCAGGCATTGTACGCCTGGATGTTGATGGGGTTCGCAAACCTGATGATGTTGCCCATGCGAGTTGAGTACTTGGCGAATCCGCGGTTTGGTCTTGGGCGTCCGTCAGACGAGATTGCTCTGCTGACGGTGGTGATTCCGAATCTGGCCCGGCTGGGACTCAGCCCGATTTGGGGTTGGGTCTTTGACCGGATGAATTTCTTCTCGCTTCGAGTGATACTTAACGTGGGTTTTGCCCTGGGTATTTTGACGTTTTTTACGAGCACAAGTCGCACGGGTTTGATTGTGGCGGCGGTGGTGTTTGGGATTTCCAATGCGGGCGGTGACGTCGCCTGGGGGTTATGGGTCACGAAACTCGCTCCATCGGGCCGCGTTGCGGATTACATGAGCGTGCATACGTTTTTGACGGGGGTTCGGGGCGTGGTGGCCCCGTTCGCGGCCTTTCATGCGGTCAGTCGCTTCAGCTTGGGGACGTTGGGGGGATTCAGTGCCATGCTCATCCTGGGGGCCAGCCTGCTCCTCCTGCCGGAGATTGCGCGCTTGAAGGGTGGAAAAACTCCCTTGGTCGTGCCGGACAACGATCCGAGTTGACGCAATGCTCTTCGGTCGAGCCATTGAAGGTCGCCCTCGTGAAAGGGCTCAAAGGAGGACGATGATCGACGCCGACTCCAACCTCATCGTTCGGTCGAAGTTCCGATGCAATAAAGGTGCGAGTCCGTCCGGTAGAGGATTGCGTTGCCTGAGATTGCCGGCGATGCCGTGATTCGTTCGCCGAGATTGTTTGTGGCCAGCAATTGGAACTGAGTCTCGGCTTTGACCACGAATGTTTGGCCGTCGTTGTTGCTGAGATAAATTCTCCCGTCGCTCGCCACGGGCGATGAATTGCACTCGCCCCCGAGTCGTTCCCGGTAATGCTCTTTGCCGGTCTGCCCGTCCAAGCAAACCAGCACCCCGTTATCCATCAGCACAGTGAGCAGGCCGCGGTAATACAGCAGGGATGGCTCCACACCGCCGGGTTTGTCGCTGATCCAAACAGGTTCCGGCGGTTTTCTATTTGGGCTCAAGCGAATCGCGTGAATGCGGCTTTGCCTCCACAACTGCAGGAAAACCATGCCATCACCAAAGACCGGACTAGCGATGATCTCGCCGTTGTATGGACCTTCGCCTTCGCCGTATTGCCACAACTGCGAACGTGTTTTGGCGTCAAAGGCGGTCAATCGATTCTTCCCGGGGACAAGGATGTCTTGCTGGCCATGATGTTCCACGAGCAGGGGAGTCGCATGGGCCGTTCCGATGGGGCGCTCGTTCTTCCAAGCGATCTCGCCGGTTTGTGGATTCAGGCCAATCAGAAAACAGGGCCCCGTGTGATGATCCCATGGAAACAGGATGGAATCCTCGAGAACGAGCGGGCTCAGGGCGTATCCCCACGCCATTTTCGGATCGCCGAAACGAGAGATATAGCGATTCACCCACTGCAACGTTCCAGCGTGTGAGTAGCGGGCGATATCGGCATTTCCGAACGCGACGTAGACCGCGTCCGCGGTGACGGCCGGAGTGTTGACGGCCAAGTTTGATTTTTGGTGAACGCGCTGATTCACACCCATGCCAAAATCATGTCTCCACAATTCTCGTCCGTCCGTCCGATCAAAGCAAAATGTGAGTAGCGATTTCTTGCCACCCTCGTTGACTTCCGAAGTGACGAACACGCGGTTCGCACGAACGACCGGTGAACTCGTTCCCCAGCCGGGTAATTTCACCGACCAGAGGATGTTTTCGGACGGGCTCCATCGGGTGGGGAGATTTCGATTGTCCGCAATCCCGTCCGCCTTCGGCCCTCTCCAGTGAGGCCAGTCTCGGCTTGGCTCGTCGGCGAGGGGGGGCATCACGACGCAAATGATTCCCGCGGCCGCCAACAAAATGCGTGCTATCACGCCGCCACCCTATAGGGGAAGGAATCTACGGCGAGAGTTTCTTCTGCCATACGCCAATGAACGAAGCGGGGAGGTTGCCCGTAAAACGGAAGTCGCCCTCGACAATTGCCTGATGCATGGCTGTGTCAGGCCGGTGAGGAAAGTGACGCTGGGACCAGAAGCGAGGTCGCCACTCCAACGCCACCGCAGTCCTGGGCATCTTCCGCCGCCACTTCAACGCGTTTAAAGATGTCTGAGCGATCGGTCGCCCACGCCGCGTGGCCACCGCCGGATTTTTCCAAGCCAGCACTCGTGACGCGTTTCTCAGAAAAAGATCAGTTTATAAAAGTGTCCTACGGGCGCACAGCCGGAAAGCTTCACCGAACTCGATATCGTTCCAATGCTTCTTCATCGACGTCCAATCCAATTCCGGGCAAGTCGGGCAGGACGATTTCACCGTCCTTGAACCCGAAGAATTTGCCACCATTCAGGACTTTGAAGCCTGGACTCCATTGTTCCTCCGGCAAGAGCGGCGGGGTGATGAGGGCCAGTTCCTGCCACTCCGCACCGATGGCAGCACTGGCTTGGACCCAACCGGCAAGGCGAAGGCCCATCGTGCCATGCAAAATGCAGGGGACGTGGAACGCCTCGGCCATGGCGGCAACCTTCCGACAAATCATAATGCCGCCCGATCCACCGCCCTCGGGCTGGAGGATGTCATAGGTGCCGTTCATCAGGCACTCGCGGAACGGATCCAACCCGACGTAGCCTTCGCCCCCGGTGATCGGGATGTCCACGTCGCGCGCCAACCTTGCCGGGCTGAGGAAATCATCCCGGTCGAACGGCTCTTCCAGCCAGGTCGCCTGGTGTTTCTCCATCGCCCGCGCAACCTTGAGCGCGGTCGGGTAGTCCCAGGTTTTCTGACCGACCGAATGCGGCAAATGGGCGGTCCGATCAAACATAATTGCGAAGTCCGGACCGACGGCGGCGCGGATGACCCGGCACGCTTCGGCATCGTCGAGCGGCTTTGGCCGCCAGGCCCGAATTTTCATCCCCTTGAATCCGGCCTTTTGAATCCGGACGGCCATCTCGGCTTGTTGATCGTAGGAGACGTGGGATTGGTCCAAATTGCCTGGCCAAACGCACGTTAAATAGACTTTGACACTCTTTCTAGCCCCGCCGAGTAGACGGTACACCGGCTGCCCGGCCAGCTTTCCAATGGCGTCCCAAAGCGCGTGCTCGAGTCCGCCCGATTCGATCAGTCCGTTCTTGAGATGACGTTCGATCGCGAACAGGTCCTTGCCAACGAGTGCCGGACGAAGGCGGGCATCGAGTAAATCCGATGGCGGACCGGCGAACGAGTAACCGCGCACCCCGGCGTCTGTATCGACGCGGGCGACTTGATACGAGGCGATCTTGCCCACCGCGGCCTCCTCGTTGGAAACCGGGATGCGGATTGCGAAACTGTCGATACCGGTGATCTTGACCGACCGGATGTCCTGGAGAGCGGCCTGCAGGCGCCCGATGGGCCATGTGCCCGCTGCAGCCACCGCGGCGCTGGCCTTCAAAAAATCACGTCGTGAGAGATGTGCCATGGGATTCCAAGGGATAGAATTTAGTAGGGATGCTCCGCGGTTACGGAAGGTTGTTTCCGCGATGTAAATGGATGTTGGCGAGCCTTCCTCGTGCAGGCGGGTAGTCAAGGCTGAATTCACAGGCCTACACGCCTGGCCCACGGCGAATTCCTCTGGAATTAGGCATTAAGCAGGACGGCCGCGGAGCGACTGGAATTTAAGCTCTAAAGCCAACCGACAGCCCGGAGAGGGTGGGATTCCTCAAGGCGTCCGACGTTGGGCGGGGAACGCCCCCCCGGGCCGCCGCTGATGCCGTGAGCCATATGCCCATGGGATCCATCCGCCAGAAGGTCATCCTAAGTGGGTCGACGGTCCGGGCCATTTTACGTTTGGCGGTAACCCTCGATGGGATCGGAAAGATGCCGGGGGGACGAGGAGTGGGGGGTAGGCTGCTTGTAACCATGAAAGGCTTGCGCGATGTCCAGAAATTCTTACGGTGGATGGAGCTCTTACGCATCTGTCCCTGTCTCACGTTTTTGTTCCAAACCTTCCCTCGTTTGCCATTCTCGACCCCAATTATTTCCTAACCCTAGCATGCTGACCCTTTCTGACTGCGAAAAGTCCTACGCCGGCCGAACCCTTTTTTCCGAAGTTACTCTCCAGGTAAACCGTGGCGACCGCATCGGGTTGGTCGGACCCAACGGTGCTGGAAAAACTACTCTCTTCAAACTCATCCTGGGGCAGGAGGAACCCGATTCCGGATCGGTCACTTTCCAGCGGGGTGCAACCGTTGGATTCCTTCCCCAGGAAACCGCACCCGCCGGCGAAGAAACAGTCATCGAACTGGTCTGCAGTCTTCCGGCCTCCGGCATGGGGCACGAAGACGATGCGGAATTGGAGTTCGACGGTTCGGCGGTGGCCAAAGCAAAACGAATTCTGAAGGGTCTCGCCTTCCGGGAAACCGATTTCGATCGGGCCGTGAAAACATTGAGCGGCGGCTGGGTCATGCGAGCGCATCTCGCCCGCTTGCTCGTGCAAGAGCCGGATCTGCTCATGCTCGATGAGCCGACCAACCATCTCGATCTCGAAACATTAATCTGGTTTCAGCAGTACCTGAAATCCTACCCCGGCGGGATCCTCCTCATTTCACACGACCGCGAATTCCTGAATCAACTCGTCACCCATATTGTCGAACTTCGCCAGGGCCGACTTTGGCGGTATCGCGGCAACTACGACGCCTACCTCGAACAACGCGCCGCCGCCGAAGAGCAGCAACTCGCTGCCTATAAGAATCAGCAGCGGGAAATCGAGCGTCTGATGGATTTTGTGACGCGATTCCGCGCAAAAAATACCAAAGCTGCTCAGGCTCAGAGTAAGCTGAAGCAGATCGATCGCATGGAGAAGATCTCCGCACCCGATGCCGCGTTGGCCACCGTTGATTTTAACTTCCCTCAGCCGGAGAAGAGCGGCCAACGCGTTATTACGCTCCGCGAAGTTCACTTTGCCTATGGAGATCACTCCGTCTATCGCGGAATTGATTTCGAAGCGGAACGCGGTGCCCGCGTCGTCCTGGTCGGCCCCAATGGCTCCGGCAAGTCAACGCTGCTCAAATTGCTCGCCGGTGTGCTCACCCCGACTCGCGGAGAACGGGACGAGGGTCTCAAGGTTCGCGTCGGCTATTATTCCCAATATCGTACCGAAATGCTCCAGTCGGGTCGGACCGTCCTCGCCGAGGCCCTCGATACCCCAGCTCGCGTCACGGAACTTGCCGTCCGTTCGCTCCTCGGCTGCTTCCTCTTCCGGGACGACGATGTGTTCAAAAAAGTCGACGTCCTCAGTGGCGGTGAGAAAAGCCGGCTCGCGCTCGTGAAAATTCTTCTCGATCCCCCCAACCTGCTGCTCATGGACGAACCCACGACGCACTTGGACATGTCGAGCATCGATGCGTTGGTTGCGGCCCTTACGGAATTCACCGGCACTGTGATCTTTATCAGTCACGACGTTCATTTCATCCGATCGATCGCCTCGCGTGTCGTGCATATCGATGCCGGTCGGCTGACCAGCTACGCGGGAGACTATGCCTATTACTTGGAGAAAACGCGGGCTGTTTCTGCCCGGGCAGCCTTGACTGCCACGAGCGGAGACGTCGGGGCTACGAGCCGCCCGACCAATGCGCGTCCGACCGAAACCGTCGCCCGCACCGCGGCGGGAAATGGAGCCGGTTCACAAAAGGACCGCCGTCAGCAGGTGGCGGATGTCCGGAAGTTGGTATCTGCCCAACGGCGCTTGGTCGCAGACCTTGAGGCGCACATTGCGGCCTTGGAGGTGCGTCAGGATGAATTGGCTACCGAACTTGAAAAACCCGCCACCTACGAGACACCGGGACGGGCAGTCGAAATCAATCGCGAACTAAAAATAGTCGTCGATGAAATGGCAGAAAAAAACCGTGCCTGGGAAGACGCCGCAAAGCGATTGTCCGATCTGGAGTCGAGCGAACTGACGGATCATCGGGTCGCGGGTTAGGGAGCGGGGACGTGCCGGCTCTGCCGCGGCCAAAGTGTCGGCTATTTTGGAGCCGGAGGCACCGTCGGTACCGTGGGTGCTGACGCTGGGGGAGGCGTGAGCGGAGGGGCCCCAATCGTGTGAAGGCGGGGCGGGCGAGGGGTTGGGCCACTGGCGGCATTGGTACCCGCTGGGGGAGTTCCCGTCATCCGTTCAGCCCATTCGCCACGGTTATTGCGAAGCCTCGCCAATTGCTCCGCATTCAATACGGGCCGCAGCCGAGCAATGAAGGCGAGGCGATGCTCCGCAAGCTCCGCCTCGTATTGCCCAATTGCAGATACCTTGGCTTTTACTCCAGCGGAATCGGCCGTCGGCGAGAACAGGTAGTCCTCGAGGTCCTTCCGAGCGCGGGACAGTTTTTCGCGAATCGGCGCGCTCACCTTGAGGTTTTCCTCGCGCGCGGATCGAACTGCCGCACGCTGTGATTCCGTCAGGTTGGGGGCACCCGGCCATAGGTTTGGGCGGAGGGGCGGCAGGGGTTTGGCGGAAGGCGGCGCGGGCGGAGACCCCGGAGCCGCCGGAGCCGATAGGGTGGATGTCCCTGGGGATGGCGGGGAAACAGGGGGTGTTTCGGCCCCGATCAGTCGCGAACAGGCAACGCCTAGCACGAAATAAAGAAAACGAGCTTTCATCAGGATTTGTTTCAGCGGACCCAACGGGTGGGTCCGTCGACACGGCGGAGAGGTTGAATCCGGCACGTTTGGGTTGCAATGGTCAACATCACGCTGGCAAGCACTGCGGTGCATCCCGAAATTGTTGGTAGAGGTTGTCGCGCTGCGACAACCCCGCCGGCGTCAAGCGGGCGGACAGGGCCGCAGCGCGGTTCGTGCCGGGCCTGAACGGCGCGGGGACGCCGCAGCGCGGCGTCTGCTACCGTCTCCAACAACTTCGGGATGCGTGCGCGCTCTGACGTCACCGTTGAAATCCGTTCAATTCAGGGGCAGCTTCTCGGCATGCGCATTCTTCTCGTTGTCGTGGCCGTCGGGCTGCTTTCCGGCTGGGTCGTTCGAGCGGAGGAGGCGCCGCCTCGCAATCCCGCCGTGTCCCCGGCGCTGCAAAAACTGATGGATGAAGATGACCAGGCTCGCGAGGACGTGGAGAAATGGAGCGAGGAAGCCAATCACCCCGTCAATCCTGAAACGGCACCTTTGAAGGTGACGTTGCAGAAAAAGATCGACGACCGGTTGAGAGCGGTCCGCAGCGGGTACGAGGAGTTTCTGAAGAGGGAGCCAACGAATGCGCCTGCACACTTAGCGTACGGCAGTTTTCTCGGCGACATGGGAGAAGAAGATGGCATGGTGGAACATTGGGAAAAAGCACGGGAGCTGGACCCGTCAAATCCCGCCGCATGGAACAACTTGGCCGGGCACTTTGCGCACAAAGGTCCCATTGAGAAGGCATTTCCCTACTATGAAAAGGCCATCGCACTGAATCCCAAGGAATCTCAATACTGGCACACTCTTGGCACCGTCGTATTCCTGTTTCGCAAGGATGCCCAGGAGCGATACCACACCAATGAACAGGGAGTTTTCGCCAAGGCTCTCGATCTATACGCACACGCGATGGAATTGGATTCGACCAATTTTATCCTGGCGAGTGACATCGCACAAACGTACTACGGCATCAAACCGGCCCTGGCGACGAACGAGGAAGGGAAGCGGTTGGCGGAAAACCGTTTGACCCAGCAGGCGCTGGGGGCGTGGACCAATGCCTGGAAACTTGTGGGCGGCCCCATCGAGGATCAGGGTGTTAAGATTCACGTCGCTCGCTGGAAGCTCCGCGAAAAGCGATTTCAGGAGGCTCGGGATCTGCTCACCGGAGTGACCAATGACGTCTATCTCGAGGTCCGCAGACGCATCGAACGGAACATTGCAGAAAAAGAGCGTGAAATGCTCAAGTAGCCGCCTCCTTCCGCGCCGGCAGAGTTGGCGTTTCAATTGCGCTCGCCTGGGTGTCTGTCCCGGAACCGAACTCTGGCGGAGATATAGCCTCCAAAACGAGCACTTCCGAATGGTCCAGCACCGAAGGTGCGTCCTCATCTCAGCCTGGGGCAACGCCCCAGGAAACGGACACCAAAGCATCGTAAGGGCTGAAGGCCCGGCATAAAAAACGGTAGAATGGACTGAACAATCCGTGCATCCCGACGTTGTTGGTGAAAATGAAAAATGGAGATGCCCCGATCCATGCGGGTTTCGAGCACCGACAACATCGGGAGGCACCGGTTCCAGGAACCGAGTGCGACGAAGCCTTGCCACGTTTAGTGGACGGCTATACCTTTTTGCCCCAGGACAACAACGCTACAAGCGTGGGGAAACAGTCAAGGGGTTCGTTTGCCCAAGACGTTGCTTACCGCCTTGGGGCTGAAAACCACATGAAATCCCAGCACGTTGCAGCGCTCTGCTTGTTCGTCGCAGGCGCTGCCGTGGGTTACCTGGCAGGATTCCAAAGCAAGCATGCGCTCAACGCTACGCCTGGAATTGAACAGGCTCCGGCTTCACCCTCTTTCGGCGTGGGAACCGGTTCAAACCAAATAGGCGCGAGTATCATCCAGGCATCAACCGCCGGAATGCTGACCGTGTCGGACTTGCCGGGTGAGTTTCGGAAACTCCTGCGACTTGGGATGAATTCCCGAAGCGATGCCATTCGTGAATTGGTCGCGCGCCTTCCCCTCATTGCGTTTCCAGGAGCTCTGGTCCTGGCTCGCGGTGCCCTCGACAACCAAACTTTCAATCTCTTAGACGAAGCGCTCCGTAAACGCTGGGCCCGCGAGGATCTTGCCGCGGCATTGGGCCACGCCGGGTCGCTGCCCAGCTATCGCGACCGCGCAAATGCCTTGCGAGCGGTCTATGCCGCCTGGGCCGCTCTCGAACCTGCTGCCGCCCTCGAATCCGCCAAGGCTCGTCCTCAGACCGATGATCGACTCGCACTCATTCGTTCCGTGCTGCAGGTCCTTGCTCAGTCCGATCCCGTGCGGGCTCTGCGGGAAATTTGTGCCCTCAAGATCAGTCGTTTCGACGACCTCGTTCACGAAACCCTCGTTAGCCTGGCCCGGACGGACCCAGTTGCAGCGATGCAGGAACTTGCCGGATCGCCGCTTCGACAGCGAATCGGCGCCCTCGAGGGCGTGCTCGCGGAATGGATCCGCAACGATGCCGATGCTGCAGTGGCGTGGTGTGAATCGCTGCCATCCGAATTCGAGCGCAAGGTAAGTCTCGCTCAGGCATCCAAAGCCATATCAGCGACAGATCCCGCGCGCGCGATGAAGCTGGCGTTGAAGTTGGGCACGGGTGACATCACTCATAGTGCGTTGAGCGACGCCTTCCAAGCGTGGTGTCGCCAGGATCTGATTGCCGCCGAGCAATGGCTTCAAACACAACCCGCCGGCGAGATTCGTCGAAAGAGCCTCGCGCAATTTGTACGCGCTGCGGTTGCGCAGGACCCGGCTCTGGCCGCACGATATCTCGCTTCCGAGGCGTCTCCCGAGGACCGCGTGGAGGTGGGAGGGTTTCTCGCAGCGCACTGGGGCCGCTTGGATCCGATCGCTGCGAGTGCCTGGGTCGAAGGACTTCCGGCCGGACCCGCCCGTGATCGAGCGCTGAGCCAACTGTTGAATGCCGAGGCAGAGACCGATCCGGCTGGCACAATTCAAAAGGTTTTACAACTGCCCGCCAGTGTGCAGAAGAACGCTCTTGGGACGGTCTTCCGGGCCTGGCAAGAGCGCGATCCCGACGCGGCGATCGCCTGGCTCGAGCAGCAACCCATAAGCACTCTTTCGGAAGCGATTTCGCGAGACACCATGGAGTCGCTGGCAGAACGTGATCCCCGTTCGGCCGCGCGTTTGCTGCTGTCGCTCCCCTCACAGAATCGCCAGGTCGCGTGGATCGACAACATCGTGATGCGATGGGCCATTTCTGATATGCCGGGCGCGGTGGAATTCGCGAGCGGGCTTCCCGATGGGACCGTCAAGAACAGGGCGCTTACGTCGGTCGCTAAATCGTGGTCCGTGAGCGATCCCAAGGCGGCACTGGAGTTTTTCGTGAGCCAACCGGACGGAGAGGCTCGGCGAGATATTCTCGACAACGTGGTGCGCATCGCTGCGGGTGAAGGCTCGCAAACCGCCGCGAACTGGGTACAGGAACTGCCACCGGGAGACGGTAAAGATCAGGCGCTGAAGTCTGTCGCGCAGCATTGGAGCCAGCAGGACCCGAAGGTAGCTCTGGCGTGGATTGAAACCCTCCCAGCCGGCGAAGTTCGACGGGATGGAATGGCGACTGCGGTTGGGCATTGGGCGGAGGCCGATCCGACCGCAGCTGCGAACTACGCGACGCATCTCACAGACCCGGGAGAACAGGCGCGGACGGTTGAAAAAGTACTTGGCGTGATCGCCAAATCCGACCCGCAGCGAGCAACGGCCTGGCTGGCCGAGTTTCCGACCGGCGATGTGCGCACGGCGGCAACGCCAATGATCGCGAGTACCTGGGCGCAAAACGATCCGGAGGCGGCTGCGGCCTGGTTTCTCACGCTACCTGTCGACAACGCGCGGTTCCAGGCCCTCCAACCGATTGTCGACAAGGCGGCCGAACGCGCACCGCAGTGGGCGTGGCAATGGGCTTCAGCGTTGACCGATCCCCGGGAGCGTACCCAGGCGATAATTCACGTTGGCGGGCGTTGGATGAAATCCAATCCCTCCGCGGCTCGGGCGGCATTCGCGGCTACCGAAATGCCGCCCGAGGTTCGGGGCGTACTCGACGCCGCGAAACCGTAAGCGCTTCCAGAGCCGCACTCATATGAACTGTTACCATCAGGAAGCCGTGAACCCTCACTGTTTCGCGGAATTCATCATCGCGTCGCGCCGAGCCTTGAACTCATTGCCGGGCCGCCATTCGGGCCAAGTGTCGCCATTGGCGACGCGGAGCCCAACTTGCAGCAGGAACTCGGTGTCCTGCGCCGCGCCCTCGAAAGTCCAGTCGGGGCGCACTTCATCGGTGACCTTGTGGTAGTCTTTCGCAATGTAGTCCTGAATCAGTTTTTCGCCGAAGTCGGGGTGTTTTCCGATGAAGTGGGTGCCTGATTTCGCGTAGTAGGCGGGTACGCCGACCTTCGCGAATTCAAAATGGTCGCTGCGGTAGTAGTAGCCGTTCTCGGGATGAGTTTCCGGTGCCATCGTCCGACCCTGGCCAACGGCGACGGCCGTGCCGACGTCATCCAGCGTCGATGCCCCGAAGCCGATGGTAGCCATGTCGCGGGTGGGTCCGAATGGATTAGCGCCATCCATGTTGATATTGGCCAGCGTCTTAGTGAGCGGATAAAGCGGGCGCTGCGCATAGAACCGCGATCCGAGTAAACCTTTTTCTTCGGCGGTGACCGAGAGGAAGAGGATGCTGCGTTTGGGTTGTTGCGCGGAAGGCAACGCGCGGAACGCTTGGGCTAATTCGAGCATCACGGCGACGCCGGCGGCGTTGTCCGCAGCGCCGTTGTAAATCTGGTCACCCTCAAGTTTTGGGTTTCGACCGAGGTGATCCCAGTGCGCAGTGTAGACCACATGCTCGTCACGGAGTTTGGGATCGGAGCCCGGAAGTCGGGCGACGACGTTCTTCGAGTCGACGTTCCGGAGCTCGCTATCGATGGTGAATGACGCCTTGGCACCGAGCGGGACTGGCTTGAAATCGCGGCTGAGGGCGGCTTTCTTGAGCGTCGCGAAATCCTGGCCGCAGGCCGCGAAGAGTCGGGTGGCGGCTTCGAGTGTAAGCCATCCTTCCATTGCCAAATGGTCTCGGTTGCCATCGGGTGTGTGGAGTTCAAAATTTTCCCGGCTCCGACTGCCGATGATGACCGCGAACGGGTAAGCGGCGGGACCGGTCTCGTGGACGATGAGGCAGGCGGCAGCACCGTGAGAGGCGGCGATTTCGTATTTGTAGGTCCAGCGGCCGTAGTAGGTCATGGCTTTGCCGCCGAAAATCTTCGGATCAAGCTGACCGGTTTGTGGGTCGTTCACAGGGGGGTCGTTGACGAGCATGACGACGGTCTTGCCGCGAACGTCGACGCCTTTGAAGTCGTCCCAATTGAATTCGGGCGCGATGACGCCATAGCCCAAGAAGAAGACGTCGCTGTCTTTCGCCGCCACGTGGGGTGACACTCGACTGGTTGGGCCGACAAAATCATTGATGGAGGCCATCGGAACGGTCTTGCCGTTGATGTCGAACGAGAGCGTCGAGTGCGAGGTGATGCCGACCAGCGGGACATCTTGGAGGTAGGTGCCGTCCGGATTGCCCGGCTGCAGCCCCAACCTCTTGAACTCGCGGACAAGGTAGGCAACGGTCTTTTCTTCGCCTGGAGAACCGGGGGCGCGACCTTCAAATTCATCCGAGGCTAGCACCTTAGTTCGGGCAAGAATACTCGCCGGGGAGATGGCAGCGGGAACTTGCGCAAACGCAAACGGCACGGCGCATGCGAGAACGAGCGGGAGAACGCTGGTCTTTGTGACCTTACGCGCCCATGGCAGCCATCTGCGTTTTGACGCTGCACGGTCCTGAAAGACGCAGTGTTGCGGCGACTTCATCGAGGAAGAGTGTCTGCCTCCGAGGACGGGTGACAACGGTTTTTCCATTCAGTGTCCTTGATTCGGTGCTACGACGGTCCGCGCTGTACCAATCGGATCGCGTCGATGCGCAGGGGGGCGTCTTTGAGATGATGATCCAATGCGTTCTGTTCCTGAACGAGCAAATCGATCTCTTCGTTGCGGACGCTGCGATTCACCTTTTGCAGTTCCATGAGGCGGGAAATTTCAAATTTCAATTGGGCGTTCATTTCCTTGCGTGCCTGGGCGATGATTCCCGAAGCCTGTTGGCGCGCGATCGCCTGCGCGTTTTCGATCAGGTTCGGAAGAACGTCTTCGCGAAATTCCGGCTGATCGAGCAAGGAATGTGGGTCGCCGTTTTTCAGATGACGGGCGAGCATTTCGGTCGTGATGGAACGTCCTGCATCGTTGCCGCGATGATCCATCAACACGCGCAAGGGCGTCGGCGGCAGGAAGCGATCCACGTGCAGATGCGGCGGGGCAATGCATTCAAGCACGTAAATGATTTCGACGTATAATCCCGGTGTCCTGGCATCGGGCCATTTTGCGAAGCTACTGTTTCCTTTCTCAGATCCGAGTATGAGATCAAGCGCGCCCGTCACCAGCGGATGATCCCACGTCAGAAACTGAATCTCCTCGCGTGCCAGTGCCTGCTGACGGTCGCAAGTGACCGTGAGTCCTGCGGTCGGCAGGCCGGGAAAGGATTCTGCGAACACGCCCGCCGAACCCAGTTGATAGGTGCGCTGTTTCAGTTCTTCGACGTGGATGTTGAAGTGATCAAAAACAGCGATCATAAACGTGTCGAGCGTACGATCCGCATCGGGATGACGAATCTCCTGCACGATTCTGGCGCCGACTTCCGGGCGAAATGAATTCATTTCGAGCAATCGGTCGCGGCCTTGTTCCAGTCGCAGCGTCAGTTCTTTCCGCGCGGTTTGCGTCTCAAGAATCAGACGGTCCAATTCGGCGCGCGCGGTCGTTTCCGTTTCGTGGAAGTCCTGCGCCAGATCGTAAACCCGCGCGCCGAAACGATCGAGCAACTCATGTCCGCCGTGCAGATTCCTTTCGAAAGAATTCAGCCCTTCCTGATACCAGCGCGCCAAGACTTCCTGCGAACTCCCGGTGACGAACGGCACATACACCTGAATGACGGATGTTTGCCCGATCCGATCGAGTCGCCCGATTCGTTGTTCCAACAATTCCGGATCGAGCGGGAGGTCGAACAGGACCAGATGATGGGCGAACTGAAAGTTTCGGCCTTCACTGCCGATCTCCGAGCAAATCAAGATGCGCGCTCCGTCATCCTCCGCGAACCACGCGGCGTTGCGATCCCGTTGCACCAGCGAAAGTCCTTCGTGAAACACCGCCTGCTTCACGTTCATCCGCTGTCGCAACGCGGCATCGATCGCCTCAACTTTTCGTTGGGTGCGTCCGATAACCAACACCTTTTCCTGATCTAAACGTCGCAGTCGATCCGCGAGCCAATCCACCCGTACATCCTTCGAAAAATCCGGTTGAAACGGGGTGGATGTTTTCGAATCGGTGTCGGCCGCAAATTCCTGGGCCAATGCATCGAAACATTCCGTGTCGGCATCCGACGGGACCAAGGGACACAATCGGGCCACGCGCTCGGGGAACCCACGGATGGTTGCGCGGGTGTTACGAAACATCAGGCGACCGGTGCCGTGTTGATCGAGCAACGCCGCGATCAACTCGTCGCGAACGCCGTCAGCGCCTTGTGCGATTCGCTGCAATCGTGACCGAACGTTCGTCTCCGAATCCGCCAGAATCCGCGCGAGCGTCGCAACGTCGCCGTCCGAGAGTGGATGTCGGGCGAGAAGTTTTTCGGCCAGGCCCGCGACGTCCCGATACCCCGCCGCTTCCCGCAGGAATTCCTCCAGATCATAGAACCGATCCGGATCTAACAACCGCAACCGGGCGAAATGGCTGACCATGCCAAGTTGCTCGGGTGTTGCGGTCAGCAGCAAGAGTCCGGGAGTTTGCCGACCCAACGCCTCGACCACGGCGTATGCCGGACTGACGGATTCCGGGGACCAGCCGAGGTGGTGGGCTTCATCCACGACGAGCAGGTCCCATCCGGCGCTGACCGCTTGTTGCAACCGCTGCTCCTTGGCGGTGAACAGGCTTAGGCGGGCGAGCACCAGTTGATCGTCGAGGAATGGATTGGTTTCGGCATTGACGGCTTCGATGGCCTCGCACCGCTCCTCGTCGAAAATGTGAAACCAGAGGTTAAAGCGGCGCAGCAACTCGACGAACCATTGGTGAACCAACGAGTCTGGCAACACGATGAGCACTCGCTGCGCACGACCGGTCAGAATCAATCGATGCAGCACCAGGCAGGCTTCGATGGTCTTGCCGAGGCCCACTTCGTCGGCGAGCAAAACACGGGGCAGGAGTCGTCCCGCCACTTCGGAGGCGATATAGAGCTGGTGCGGAATCAGCTCAATCCGGCCCCCCACAAACCCGCGGACCTTGGATTTGCATCGGCGGTGCTGATGCTCCAGGGCGGCCACTCTCAGATCGAAGACTTCCGTCGGATCGAGTTGACCGGAGAGCAAGCGCTCCTGGGGTTGGTTGAAGCTGATGGTGTCGCTCAGTTCGGTTTCGCACCATTCCTGCTGTCGGCTCCGGTAGAAAATAAGCCCGGCCCGCTCAATCACCGATTGCACGACCAGCGTCGAGTCCGCCTGGTTCTTGAGGGTGTCCCCCACGCGAAAGCGCACGCGTCGGAGGGGGGCATTATCGAGGGCATATTCTCGGGTCTCAGCGCTGGCCCTGAAGACAATCGTGACCGTTCGCGGCGTGACGCGATGAAGGGAACCCAGTCCGAGTTCCGGTTCACTTTGGCTGATCCAGCGCTGGCCGGGATGAAAGTCGTTTGGCATGAGAAGGACGGATCAGCCTAAACCAAATCACAACTTGTCAGGAGCGGAAAAGGTGTGATTAAAAGGAGAACCTCCATCGTGTCGGGAATATTCAGTACTCGCTCGCCATGGAGCGCACCGAATCGCACCGAGTCGCAATAAGAATTCAACATTTGATCCCATGAAGACCCAACACTCACATCTACCGCAGCCTGCGGCCTCCATCCATCCAAGGGTGCCTCGCTGGTTTTTCGCGATCGCGACCCTGGTCTGTGCCTGTGTCGGCGTCTACTCACAGGACATCGGATTCACCGTCCAGGGTAAGCTATCACAGGAAGGCAAGCCGGCGACGGGACTCTACGATTTTTACTTCACGTTGCGGAGCGGGCCCAAGGGCGAAGCCCTCGCCGAGTATCTTCGCCCGGCGGTGCCCGTTCAGGACGGACTCTTCGCCACCGAGGTTCATTTCCGACCGGCGTTCTTCGACGTATTCTACTCCGCCAATGGTGAGTCCCAGGATGACGGCCGGTATCTCGAAGTCGCCGTAAGTTCCACCGCGATCGTCGCCGCCAGTGCCACCGATCGTTTGGGCGGACAGGCACGTCCCGCTGCGCCACCGGCCGGATTTGTCACTCTGCTGCCAGCCATCCGGATTACCCCGGCGCCCACCGCGATCCGTGCGGCGGCGGCGGCCTCGATTACCCCCGGAGGGCTCACTCCGTCCGCGCTGGTCGGGACGATTCTGCCCGCGACGGTCAGCGGGATCGTGGCGGTGCAGGCGGGCACGAAGTTCTCGATCGTGCCGGCTCCCGGGCCGGCGTGGTTACTCGCGGGCAACGCCGGGACAACGGCCTCGGACTTCCTCGGCACCACAGACCAGCGCTCGATCGAGGTGCGGGTTGGCAATGCCCGGGCTCTGCTGATCACACCGGCCGGCCTGAGTCCCAACCTCGTCGGTGGCTACTTCGGAAATGTCGTGACTGGAGCGGTCGGTGTCGTCATTGGCGGGGGCGGCAGCGCGGGCAACATCAATCTGGCCAGTGCCAATTACGCGTTCATTGGTGGCGGAATGAGCAACACGGCGAGCGGCGTGGCTGCGACCGTGGCTGGCGGCCTAGGAAATTCCGCCACCAACGGCTACTCGATCGTGAGTGGCGGCACACAGAATTTTGCGTCGGGTTTCGTATCGGTTGTTGCCGGAGGATCGCTTAACCAGGCCGCCAGGGAGCACGCCACGGTGGGAGGGGGCCGGCAGAACGTTGCCGATGGAGTGGCATCGACGGTTTCGGGCGGCCAGGACAATGCCGCGCATTTTGATCAATCTACCGTGGGTGGCGGCGGGGGCAATCTCGCGGCCGGAGCGGGAGCGACCACAAGTGGCGGCGTGGGGAACCGGGCGGAACTTGACCTCAGCACGGTCAGTGGTGGGGGCGAAAACTTGGCGCAACAGTTCGGTGCAACGGTTGGAGGGGGTGTCGGCAATCAGGCTCGAGCGGCGCACGCCACCGTGGCCGGCGGGAACGCCAATTTCGCAACGGGGCCGTACTCCATCATTCCGGGCGGAGCCCAGGCGTTGGCTGACCAGCACGGGCAGATGGCGCAGTCCGCCGGTGATTTCAGTTCGCCCGGCGACGCGCAGACATCCGTGTTCGTGCTCCGCGGCCAAACGTCCATCGTCAACCCCTTGACGTCACTTTCACTCAATGGCCTCGGCCTGCCGCTGGGAATCGGAGTTGGCCGCACGCGGACGTTTGAGATTCTCGTGGCCGGTCGAAGTGCGGGTGTCCCGCCCAATTTTTCCGTCTCAGGCGGTTATGCGGTACGGGGGGTCATCAAGAACGTGGGAGGGACGGCCAGCTTTGTCGGAACCCCGACCGTTACCGAGTTGGGTGAGGATGATCCGGCCTGGAGTGTCCAAGTGACGGCCGGCCCTGGCAGCCTCGTGATTGGCGTTAACAGTGCGGGGACGCCGGATGTGGTGCGCTGGGTGGCTCGCCTCCAAACCGCTGAAGTCGCCTGGTAATGAACTTGCCCCCAAAACCTTCGCTGCCATGAATTCACGAATACGCCAAATACCTGCGGCTTTGCTGATGCTACTGACCTCCCTTGGTGGGCAGACTGCGGACGCGTTCCGTCTCGACTGGATCAGCATTGATGCCGGGGGTGGCACAGCAAGAGGGGGTACTTTTGAACTGAACGCCACCCTGGGTCAACCGGATGCGGGGGAGGCGAGTGGGGGTTCGTTCACTCTGCAGGCCGGTTTCTGGCCTGGCCCGACCGCGGTGCCGGTGGTCGCGAAGCCGGTGCTTTCCGCCGGGCGCATCGGTGAATTGCTGGTACTCGCCTGGCCGGTGGCAGCCGGTGCCTTTACGCTCGAACGTTCTCGTGATCTCGCGGATCCCTCCACGTGGCAGATCCTTCCGGTGAATCCGCAGCCCGTCGGCAACGAATTCCAAGTGACGCTCCCGCGGGAAAACAGCGCCACATTTTTCCGCCTTCGCGCGGTGGCTAAGCCGTGACCGGGAGAGAACCCACCGAACTTAACAATGCGCGCCGTGATGTCATGAACCGAAGCCCCCCCCTCTCCCCCGCTCGGAGCGGGGGAGGGCAGGGAGAGGGGGCGGTTCATGGGTAGGAAAGTTTTCCAAAGAATGGACATGAATTGTGACCATGAACCGCGCTCCGTGCGTCCCGGCACATAGGCCGGTGTGCTGTTCGTCGCCATCGACGGACGAAGGACGAAGGACGAGGACGAGGGCGAAAGCGCCGCAATGGGGTCCTTCAAATCGTCCTCGTCCGTCGCGCTCGTTCTTCGTCCTCGAATTGGGAAATGGAGCCGGTTCATGGGTAGGAATGTTTTCCAAAGAATGGACATGAATTAAGACCATGAACCTGGGAGCGCCGGCATCCCTGCCGGCGGGTGTTGGTCCTTTCTGCAGGCTCGCCGGCAGGATGCCAGCGCTCCCAGGGAGTCGGTTCATGGAGAGCGAGGTTTTCCAAAATTCTTCAATATGTGATGTGCCTTATTTGGTGTTCCGAGAGGCATATTTTCATGGGAACGGTGGAACAATTGGGTCGATCTCAAACCAAAAATGAGGCCACGCAACCTGGTGTTGAGGACCGTTTTTCGGCTTTAAAGTATAGTTAATCTGTTAATAATAAATGAGATACAAATGATTAAAGATTTAAATAAACCATGAATCAACCTCTGATGCGGCAATTTGTTGGAATTTTATTATTGAATTGAAAACATCTCGCGATACTATGGATTTCAGAAATGAACTTCCCGCGACGCATAAAATCGGTGTCCGAAGGCATCTAAACGCGGATTCCGTCTAGAATTAGCCATTTTTCAGATTTTTCAGGCCGAAATCCCGCACAATACCCAGAACCAAAGACGTGTCATGGTCAAAACACACAATAACGGAATACTTATGAAATCTCCTCTCAGTACGTTTGATTTGCTGCGGGCAGTGTTGCCCATGAACGGGGTAGGGCGGCCTGCCGTCCGTCCGGCTTCGACGCGTGGCAGTACCCCCTACCGAGCCGCTGGGGTTCTTTCGCGTCCGTATTTTCCGGGCTATCTCTATTGCGTTCCGCGGGCGCGACTGTTTTAGGTGTCGCCTGCTTCCTGTCGGCAACGACTGCGAATCTGCAGGCATCCGTGGAATTGTCGGTCTCTCAGTCGCAGAGTGTGTTTCAGACACCGGTCGATTGGACGAACGCGTTTCCGTTTAACAAATTCGATACCAGTTTGGGGACCCTGAGGAAGGTGCGGGTGACGGTGACCGATTTGGCGGTGGGTTCGGCGCAAATCGAGAATCGTGATTTGAACGCACCGGTGACGGTGTCGATTGCAGTCGGCGCCACGGTGACTGTGCGACGGCCTGACGGCTCGGTGCTTGTCGGGGTGACCGCGCAGACCTCTGTGACGCGCCAGCTTCTGGCGTATGATGGCGTGACTGATTTCGGTGGAGATTCCGGAGTTACGTTGCTGGATTTGGGATCCTCCGCGTCGCGGACCACCAATTCGGTGGCGCCGAGCGGTGATCTGACTTTGTTTGCGGGACCGGGGACGATTGCGCTTACGGTGGATGCCTCCTCAGCATCGACGGCCTCAGGTGGGGCTGAATTGACGAAAATACTGCGGACATCCTCGGCGGCCGCAGTGGAACTGGAGTATATCTATGAACCCCGGGATTCGTTTGTCGGAGATATTGTTTGGAACGATTTGAACGGTGACGGAGCGATCGATGGGGGAGAGCCGGGAATCGGTGGAGCGGTGGTGACAATGCTGGATGAGGCGGGCGCACCGGTTGCGGGAGTACTGCCGCAGGTGACCGACTGGACGGGTGCTTACTTGTTCCGAGATGTTCCAGCGGGCAACTACCGCGTGCACGTTTATCCACCGCCGATTTTTTCCCCAAACTATGATTTGGACGGAACCAACACTGCGAACGAAGCGTCGTTTACGTGTGTCACTGGCCAGGACATGTTGAACGTGGATTTTGGGTACACCGTACCGGTCAGCACCGACGTTGGGAGCATCGGAGATCGGGTTTGGTACGACAATGACGGGGACGGACTCCAGAGCCCCGGTGAGCCGGGAATTGCCGGGGTGAGCGTTGTTCTCCGCGACGAATCCTTGGCCGATCTGGCCCAGCAGGTCACGGACGCGAATGGCTTCTACATCTTCACAAATCTGCCGTCCGCTTGGTACACCGTGGTTGTCTTGAATCCCCCGGTGGCGGGATTTCCTACAACGGATTACGACGGAACCCTGACTCCGAATGAGGTGGGATATCCCCTCAGTCCCGGTGAAAATCAGCTTGAGATCGACTTTGGGTATCAAACGTATGATGCGTCAATCGGGGGCCTTGTCTGGAATGACCGGGATCGGGATGGAGTTCAGGATCCTGGGGAGTCGGGAATCCCCGGTGTCGTGGTGCACATTTATTCGGCGGCTGATCCCTTGAACGAGATCGGGTCATGGACGACGGATGCCAGCGGAAACTACGGTTTCGAATCGCTTTTCGCCGGAGTGTATCTGGTCAAGACCGACCTGCCTGGAGGGTACGCGCCGACCTACGATCTGGACGGGCTTGGAACGCCGAACTGCACGCAGATCATCCTCGGAGGGGCGCAAGCGCGAGCCAACGTCGATTTCGGTTATGACCGGGCGAGTTTGGGGGATCGAATTTGGAATGACGCGAACGGGAACGGGTTACAAGAGGGTGGAGAATTGGGCATCCCGGGAGCGGTGGTGGAACTGTTCATCGGGGGGATTTCCCTTGGGGTGACGACGTCCGATGCCACCGGATTCTATACCTTTGGCGATTTGGGCCCCGATACCTATCGAGTGGAAGTGACCCTCAGTGGAACCGGGTTTGTGCCGACTTACGACATCGATGGCTTGGGATCCACCAATCAGGCGAGCGTCAACTTGGCGGTGGGTGAGGACCGCATGGATGTCGATTTTGGCTACAAGGAAAGAGGTGACGATGGCGGTAACCAGGGGGGAGGGGGATGGGGGCTCGGCGATCGAGTTTGGAGCGATAGCAACGGCAACGGGCTTCAGGACGGCGGTGAAGCCGGGTTGGAGGGTGTCACGGTGCAGGCATTCAATGCGCTGAACAATTTGGTGGGTGCCCAGGTGACCGATCTCAACGGCCATTATATGTTCACAAACCTCCCGGCGGGAACCTACACCGTGTCGGCCGGGCAGCCGACGGGATACGTCCCGACCTACGATTTGGATGGGCTACTGGTGCCGGCGCCCAACTCGTCTGTGGTGACCCTTGTGGCGGGGGTAACGCGGACGGATGTTGACTTTGGGTACCAACAGTTGGCGTCGATCGGAGACTTGGTGTGGAACGACCTGAACGGCAACGGAGCCCCCGAACTGGGTGAACCGGGGTTGTCGGGTGTAACCGTTACGGCATCCGGTCCCGGCGGGACGTATACCGCGGTAACGGCCGCCAACGGGCAGTATTCCCTCACCGGTGTTATTGCCGGCACGTACACGGTAAGCGCCGGGGGACCGCCGGGATATAATGCCACGTTTGATTTCGACGGAACCAACACGCCGAGTGTGGCGGTCGTCATTTTGGCCGCCGGCGCGGCTCGGACCGAGGTGGACTTCGGTTACCGTCAGACGCAAAACGCGGGACCTCAGGGCCGGATTGGCGATCTGGTGTGGCTGGATCGAAACGGCAATGGTGTTCGGGACGGGGGTGAACCGAGTCTAGCGAATGTGACGGTGACTCTCGAAGACCTCTTTGGAGGGGGTACGCAGTCAATTGCGACGGCTGCGAATGGAGCCTACCTTTTCCAGAATCTGACCCCATCGACCTATCTGGTAACGGTCACTCCGCCGGCGGGACACAATCCGGTGTACGATTTGGATGGGGTGATCGATTCACCCAACATGGTCCTCATCGAATTGGCAGACGGGGAACACAATCTCAATATCGATTTTGGTTACCAGGAATTGCCAGGAAGCATTGGGGATCTGGTCTGGTTGGACGCGAATGGAAATGGTGTCCAGAACGGGGGGGAAGCCGGCTTGGCGGGTGTCACGGTTACCTTGCTTCAAGGAACGACGGAGGTGGCAACCACGGTGACGGCGGCGAACGGCAGCTACGGATTCACCAATGTGTTTTCGGGCACGTATACCGTCAGCGTCACAACTCCTCTGAATCACGCCGCGGTGTATGATCAGGACGGGGTGGGAACGCCGGGAGAAACAGTCGTGGTGATGGGAATCAACCAAACCCCCACCGATATTGACTTCGGATATCAATCGATCGTCGGTTCCATCGGGGATCTGGTCTGGAACGATGCGAACGCAAATGGTGTCCAGGACAACGATGAATCGGGGTTGAGTGGAGTGACTGTGGAATTGCGTCAGGGAGCGAGTCTGATCACGAGTGCCGTCACCGACACGAGCGGCGCATACAGCTTTAACAACTTGCTCGCGGGATCATACACCGTAACGGTGCTGCCTCCGGCGTATCATTTTGCAACGCATGATCTGGATGGAGTGGGATCGCCGGGAACCGCTGTCGTACCTCTTGCGGCGGGCCAGGATCGGGTGGATGCCGATTTTGGGTATCACTATGTACCGCCTGTGGGATCGGTCGGTGACCGTATCTGGCAGGATCTGAATGCCAACGGGACCCAGGATTCCGGAGAGCCAGGTCTGGCCGGAGTGCCGGTGATTCTCAGCCAGTTGGGTGTCATCCTGACAAATGAAATCAGCGGAGCCGACGGCTACTACGTGTTCTCGAACCTGCTGGTGGGGAATTATGTTGTCAGCGTGGTGCCGCCTCAATACTACCTCGAGACGTTTCACTACCGTGATACGATTCCTCTGGATGGGCAAACTACGAGCAACCGGACGACCTTTGCGTTGGCGGCTGGAGAGGATCGACGCGACATTGATTTCGGGTATTTGTACGCGCCACCGCCGGGCAGCATCGGGGACCGGGTATGGGAAGATACCAATGGAGACGGGCTGCTCAATGGTTCCGAGACGGGTCTCGTCGGCGTGACGGTCATCTTGTACAACGCCCTAAACGTGGCCCAGGCAACGAATGTAACGTCGTCGGGTGGATATTATTCGTTCAACGGATTGGCCGCGGAACGATATACCGTTCGGGTGATTCCTCCTGCGAATTTCTACAACCCCACTTATGACTTCGATGGAATCGCCACCGCCAACCAGGCGACGTTGACATTGGAAATTGGGGAAGATCGAACGGATGTTGATTTCGGATTCATTTACTCACCGATTTTATCATCGATCGGCGACCGGGTCTGGATTGATACCGACGGCGATGGTCTCCAGGATGTCGATGAGGCGGGCTTTGAGGGCGCAACCGTGACGCTACGAGATGGTGCGGGTCAGGTGTTGGCCACGGCGATCTCAGGACCCAATGGGATCTATTCATTCGGGAATCTGTGGCCGGGAACCTACTCGGTAACCGTAACGCTTCCTCAAAATTATGTGCCCACCTACGACTATGACGGGGTGTTCACACCCGGGATAACCGCAGTCACGCTTGGGTTTGCGACGGATTTGAGCAACATCGATTTGGGGTGTCGAGAATTGATGGATCTAGCCAGCATTGGAGATCGGGTCTGGCTGGATTCGAACTGGAACGCCGCGCAGGACCCCTCGGAGCCTGGAATAGCGGGCGTTTCGCTGACGCTCAAGGATGCCGCGAATGTAACCATCGCCACGACGGTAAGCGGGCCGGACGGAGTCTACACCTTTGGCAATCTGCTCGCCGGGACGTACACCGTCCTGATCACTCGTCCCTCCGGGTATACGGCGACGTACGATATGGATGGCATCACGACGTTGGACAAGGCGACCGTGACGCTGGTTGCCAAAGAAAAACGGCGTGATGTGGACTTTGGCTATGCCGCAAATAGTAGTCCTTCACCGACAGGACGTGGCTGTACGGCGGGCTTCTGGTCGAACAAGGTTGGCCAAGCCCTCGAGACTCAGAATGATTTCGCCGTGCTGACGCAGCTTTCGCTGCGAAACCCGGATGGCAGTGCCCGAGATTTCACGGGTAGTTTGTCGGCAAACAAGTCGGCCCTTGCGACTTGGTTGAAAGACCGGAACGCCGTCAACATGGCTTTCCAAACGTCGGGGCAACTGGCGGCCTTTCAGTTGAATGTGCTCCACGGGTTCTACCAGCCCGGAACGATCATTCCGACCCCGGGTTGCAACGCCGACCGGTTCATGACCGCAAGCCAGTTGATCTTGGCCACCGAAGCGCAGTTGTCGCAGGACGGATACACGCCGTCGGGTGATCCCAACCGCGAGGCTCAGGAATGCCTGATGAAGGCCCTCGATGCGGCGAACAACAACGCGACACGATAAGCAGACGTTGCACAGGATTCAGGAGGCACCGCGGGGCGAAGCGCCCCGCGGTGTTTTTTTTGCATTCAAGGCTTGCACTCCCGTCAAAAAAGAATCATGTTACCGACCGGTGGCTAAACTCTTCCGCCTTCAAGGCGTGGTAAATCCTCAGTTGAACGGCGTTCAGTGATGATTTGAAACCCGACAATCGGGAACAGTCTCGGATCAGGCAGTGGGAGTGATGCCAGCAAATCATCATGGGTACTAAGTTGTTTGTCGGTAATCTGTCGTTTAACACGACGGAGAATGATCTACAGGACGCGTTCGCGGCTCACGGGCCGGTGTCTGAGGTCAGTTTGATGGTCGATCGGGTGAGCGGCCGCTCTCGCGGATTCGCTTTTGTCACAATGGCTTCGGAAGAGGCTTCGCAGGCGGCCATTGGCGCTATGAACGGAGCTCAGCTGGATGGTCGTGCCTTGACCGTGAATGAAGCCCGGCCGAAAGAAGACCGGCCTCCCGGTGGCGGCGGTGGTGGCGGGTACCGCGGCGGTGGCGGCGGTGGCGGCGGTGGTGGTGGCGGTTACCGCGGCGGCAGCGGTGGCGGTGGCGGCGGTGGCGGCGGTGGCGGGCGCGGTCGTTACTAAGATATTTCTGCGCGCAATCCCAATTGTTGTGGATTTCGCTGTCGGATTGCATAGAGGGGCTCTTGAGAGAGCCCCTTTTTTAGGCGAGTTTTCTACGTCCCCTCACTATTTTTACCCCTTTGGCTTGGTAGCTAAGCCGACTCTTTTCGATTACCGGGAAGTTGGAAGATATTCATGGAAGAACCTGTCGTTTTGGAAGGCCGCATTCTCACGGTGCTTGCCGGCACGATGTTTCGTGTCGAGTTGGATAATAAGCACGTCGTGCTCGCTCACATCTCCGGAAAAATGCGAAAGCGTTTTATTCGCCTGACACCGGGTGATCGGGTGCGGATTGAGATGTCTCCCTACGACATGAACAAGGCCCGGATTACCTACCGCCTAGGGTAAGGCGCTGGTAGCCCGCGGGTACGGTTTTCGAGCTCAACCATTTCATTCAAACGGCCGGAATGTTCACATTCCGGCCGTTTTTTCCGTGCGTCACAACGTTCCGATCGCTTCGGTCCCCACCGGCGTTATCCCCGGGCGAGAACCCCTTCGATGCGGCGTTGAAGTTCCTGACTGATCACCTCCGGACTTCGTTCACCGTTGATGATACTGAAATGAAAGGTGGCCTGGAGGCGGCGAAATTCGTCACGCATCAACCCCTGATACTTCAGAAAGCTTGCGAACATATCGCGGGACAAGCCGAGATCCATGCCACTTTCCCAATAATCGAGCGCGTGAGTTTTGGCGAAGACCCGCTGGACCAGTTGTTCTGGACAGACTTCGAGGTAGAAGACCGCGTCCGGCACTAGGGCAATTCCGTAGATGTTTTGCAGCCATCCCGCGTCCATGCCGCGCACGAGGTCGCGCACCATGAGTGTGTAGATGTAGCGATCGGCGAGAACCATGGATCCGGCGCGCAAGGCGGGAAGGATGACGTTTTCCAACTGGTCGGCAAAGTCGGTGGCGTAAAACAGGGAGAGCGTGGTGCGGCTGAGAATGTTTCCTTGCTGAGCTTTTTCCAATTCCTCGCTCACCAGCGTGGACCGTTTGAGCCCCACCTCGATCGTATGGTGTCCAGCGCCTTCGAGCCACGTCACGAGGCGTGCGATCTGGGAGGATCTCCCGGAGCCGTCGGCACCTTCCACCACGATCAATTTACCCGGCAATTCTCCGAGCGATACCCCCGGAAGTCCATGCCCAAAAAAGCGCTTCGGCGAAAGCTTGGGCACCAAAACCGCTGCCGGGGGGATCTTTTTTTTCTTGGCGGGCATGATTATTTAAAGTTCTGGACGGAGTCTGCCCGTGCAAGGCCAATCGTAAAGCAATTGCTTCTATCTCCATGGACAACGGCTCATTGCCGGGTTGGTGGATGCGCTCTGGGATTTTTGCCGGCAACCCAAATCCGAGGATAAGGAGAACCGCGGATGAACACGGATTGACGCGGATAGAAAGGGCATGGAATCTGCGTCTATCGCCGTTTATCCGTGGTTCTCATTTTCAGATTCCTATCCGCGGATCAGAGGGCAGCGTTGACGGTTGCCCGCCGAATGGGCCATTCTCGTTTCCAGCTTTCGATGACGGTTTCTTCTTCTTCCACTTCGCCTCGGCGGGTGGTCGTTACGGGCGCCGGGATCGTCACGGGTCACGGTATGGGGTGGACGATCAACGCGGCCTGTTTCCGCACCGGAGCAACCGCGTTTCGCCCGGTAAGCCACTTCGACGTCACCCGCCAACGAGCTCGGGTTGCGGCGGAGGTGGCGTTGCCCCCCTGGGTGCCGGAGGGTTCTCGCCCGAAGCACGCCGAGCGAAGGCTGGATCGGGCAGCACGCCTACTGATCCTGGCGACGGTGGAGGCCACCCACCAGGCGCGGTGGACGGGTGGCAGCAAAAATATCCCGTGTGTGTTCGGGACCACGAGCGGTGGCATGGCACTCGGTGAGACGTACTATCGGAATACCCTGCAAGCGTCGGGCGGTGCACTTGGGCAGGCGACGCGGGTTGCTGGGTATCCGGCTCAGGCTCAGGCCCGGGCAGCGCAGGATGCCGCGGGGATATCCGGGCCGGTCACGCTGATTGCGAATGCGTGCGCTTCCGGCACAAATGCCATTGGGCATGCCTTTCAAATGCTGCGGCACGGACGTGCGGAAAGGGTGTTGTCGGGAGGATACGATGCTCTCAGTCAGTTGGTGTTTGCAGGGTTCGATTCATTGCAGGCCCTTTCAACCACTCGATGCCGTCCGTTTGACGTGGCGCGTGACGGGCTGGCGCTAGGGGAGGGAGCCGGGGTTTTGTGTTTGGAAACACTCGACCATGCACGGAGCCGTGGCGCGGAGATCCTGGGTGAGATCATCGGGTATGGTGCCGCCACGGATTTGCATCACCTTACGCAGCCGCATCCGGATGGGAATGCGGCCATGGCGGCGATGACGGCGGCCTGCCGGCTTGCCGGAGTCGGGGTTGATCAGATCGACTACATCAACGCCCACGGGACTGGAACTTTGCTCAACGACGCGGCGGAGGCCGCGGCGATTAACCGTTGGGCGGGAGCGAATGCGGGGCGGGTTGCGGTGAGTTCAACCAAATCGGGCATCGGCCATTTACTCGGCGCCGCCGGCGCGGTGGAGGCGGTTGTTTGTCTGATGACGCTGCGGGAGCAATGGCTACCGCCGGAGACGAAGGTCGAATCGGTGGATCCTGTTTGCCGGTTTCGCCTCGTCCGAGCGCCGGAGGATGCGCGTGTGGAGATGGTTTTAAGCAACTCGTTCGGTTTTGGAGGTTCCAATGGAACGCTCATATTCCGGAGGGGGCCGTGAGCGACTGCTACGTTCACGGAGTCGGGGCGGTGACGCCCGCTGGGTGGGGGATGGGCCCACTCCGGACCGTGTTGAGAGATCGAACGACCGTGCCGGAGACGCGGGTGTCGCCGTCGGCTCGGAAGTACGCTATGAGGGTTCGCAACGTCCCGCCTCCAGTGAGTCGGCCTTGGTTTTTGGGGCACGGCCGCCTGCGTCGAGCAAGTGCGATCAGCCGTTACATGGTATCGGCTGGGTTAGAGGCCATGGGAATCGGAGATGCCGCCGACCAGCCGTCGACGGATCGGTTGGGGATCGTGTTTTGTGTATTTTCCGGATGCGTCAATTACACCCGGCGCTTTTTTGATGAAACCCTTCGCGATCCGGCGACGGCGAGTCCCTTGATCTTTCCCGAAACGGTTTTTAATGCGCCGACGTCCCACCTGGCCGCGCTGCTGGGTGCAAACGGCCCGTGCTACACGCTGGTGGGGGATCAGAGTGCCTTCGTGTGTGGCCTGCAGTTGGCGGCGGAATGGCTGGCGGACGACTGGGTGGATGATTGCCTCGTGGTGGCGGCGGAGGAGGGGGACTGGCTTACCGCCGATGCCTTGCGGCATTTTTCGCGCGGAGTGATTTTGGGGGAGGGTGCGGGTGCAATCCGACTACGGCGCGAAAAATCCAGGACGAAACTCCAGACGATAACCGCGGTGGTGCCTTGCAGCGGACCCTCGGAGAGGCATCGGGCGGCGTGGCAGATTCGCGCGATGATGTATCCCGGGGAGGGCCTGACGGGACTGAGCGATGGCCTCGTGGGGTGTGGCAGCTTTGATCGAGCAGAGGCCGCCGTGTGGTCGGAATGGGCAGGGCCGCGGATATCTGTGAAAACACTACTGGGGGAAGGGTTGGCGGCTGGGGGGGCGTGGCAGTGTTTGGCAGCACTTGAGCTATTGGAGTCCACTTCAGCCACCCGGGTTTGGGTGCCCGCCATTGGAATGAACCAACAGGCCGTGGCGGCGGCATGGGACCGAAACGGCGGTTCGCAACCGTAAATGGGGTTTGGGCTGCCGCGAATTAATTCATTCACTACTCTTCGTCCCACACATGCCGCCTCGCATCCTACTCGTCACCGGTTCCAACAGCGGAATTGGTTCCGCCATCGTCCGAAATTTCTTGGAGGAATCGGATCACAATATCGTTTGGGCCGGTTTTCATCACCGGCAGGATCGCGTGCAGCCGATTGCGGACGAATTTCCCGGGCGCTGTTGCCCGGTGAGTCTGGATGTTTCGGTGCGTGCCGCGTGGCAGCAGGCGGTGTCCCGCATTGTCGATTCAGCGGGGCGACTGGATGTGCTGGTCAACAATGCGGGGGTTCACGAAGACGCCCTCCTCGGGGCGATGTCGCTGGACAGTTGGGATCGGGTGTTGGCGACCAATCTCGACGCGGTCTTTCACGGTTGTCAGGCGGTGCTTCCCCAGATGATTTCTCAGCGATCGGGACGCATCATCAATGTGGCGTCGTTGAGTGCTCTGCTGGCACCGGTTGGGCAGACGAATTACGCGGCGGCCAAGGCGGGAGTGGTCGCGCTGACGCAATCCTTGGCAAAGGAAACCGCCCGAATGGGAATCACGGTGAATGCCATCTGCCCTGGGTACATCGAAACCGAAGCGTTGGAATCCATGCCACCGGAAAAGCGGCAGTCCGCCCTAGCCCAGATTCCAATGCGCCGGTTTGGGCGACCTTCTGAAGTGGCAAGTCTCGTGCGATTTCTGGCTTGTCCTGATGCGGCCTACCTCACAGGGTCGGCAATCAAAATTGACGGAGGAATCCTGTGATTGAATCAAGCGAGAGTGCTTCGGCAACGACGGCCGGTGTCCGGGAACAATTGAAAACCCTGATGGTCGAGACGCTGATGTTGCAGATCACCCCGGCTGAGATTAAGGACCAACAACCGCTGTTTGGTCCGGCCGGGATTGGTCTCGATTCGGTGGATGCACTTCAGTTGGTGGTGATGCTCGACAAACACTTTGGCCTGAAAATTTCCGACGCCGAAGCGGCACGGTCGGTGCTCGTTTCGGTGGAGAGCATGGCCTCCGCCGTTCTTAAGCTCCAGGGGCGGTAGTTGGGGAACCGTTCGCGGATTTTACGCGAGTACGAGCTTGCGTTTCACCCTCTGCGGTCCGCCCTCCAGAGCAGGAATGCACCCAGCGTTTGGAAGAGGAAATTAGGAGCCCAAATGATCCAGTGCGGCCGCCATGACGAGCGGGTTTCGAGCGATTGACCGATAATGATGAAACTGTAGTAAATCAGAACCAGGAGGAGTGCGATTGCGATCCCGATGTTGGTCTCGCGGCGGTGGGCCCGAATCGCGAGAGGAATACCAATGAGGGCGAAGCCGATTGGGGCGAAGGAAAAGGCCAACTGGCGGTGCAGTTGTACCTGGATCGGGCTGACGTTCGCGCCTCGCTCTTCCAGGGTTGCCTTCGCGGCAAGCAGTTGCCGAAAGGTCATATCATTAAACTGCCACTGTTGCGTTGTGTTCCGTCGCGAGGGAAGTTCCACGGGAAAAACTTCAGAAGAACCTGGGTTCCACGAATCTCCGTACTTTTGGAGTGCATCCACTTTTTCCAAGACCAAGCGAATGGGGAACCCGAGCTCGTTGGTTTCCAATCGAGCGCGCTCCGCCCGGCATTCCAGGATCTTCACGTGATTGGTGTACCGGTAGAGGAGTACATCGGTCAGGTGGACCCCTGAATTGCCGCCAACGTAGATATCGAGATCACCCATCTGCGTGTAGCTGCGGGGTCGCAACAACCGGAGGGAAGATTGGTCACGCACCATCTGGTACTGGAGATCCTTGAACGCCTGGCGGCAGCGCGGCGCGACGTCCAGGTTGAACCAACCTCCCAGGCCGGAAAAGAGCAGGGAAATGGCAACGACGGGTAGAGCTATCTCGACCAAGCTGATGCCGCCCGCCCTCATGGCGGTAATTTCTTGATCGGCACTGAGGCGGCCAAAGGTAAGGAGGACAGCCGTGAGCAGGGCGATGGGGAGAGCGAAGGCAATGACAAACGGGAGGAGCAGGAGGACGGCGCGCAGGGCGACTTCGGGGGATGCCTGCTGGCTGGCGAGGAGATCGAGGATTTCCTTCAATACATTGCCCAAGAGGAGCAGGAAGGTGAACACGATCAGGCAAAGTCCGAAGCTCGCCAACAATTGGCGCAGGAGGTACCGGGTCAACGTCTGCATCTCGATGAAAAAAAAGGCGCATGGTGACCCATGCGCCTCTGAAAAAATTACGAATCAAGCAAGCCGATTAGGCCTTCTTGGAACGGTACTGGCGGTAGCCGAGCACGCCGAGGGACAGTGCCCCACCGATCAGGCCGTACACCTTGGGCTCAGGAACTTGGATATCCTGGCAGGTGTAGTCATAGGTCACATCGAGATTAACCTGTGCGAAGTTACCTTCGAAAATTGCAGCATCGTAAGATACACCAATATTGGCACCGCCCGAAAGACTGGTAGTGATGGTGCTAGAGATATTGAGAATCACATCAAGACCTGAGGCGAACTGAGCAACGTCAACGGCGTAGTCAACGTCAGGGTAAGGGCTGCCTCCAGAACCGTCAGGTCCGAAGGCAGTTTCGCCTCCGGCAGGAACTTCAATGGGTCCAAACGTCAGGGATTGTGCGGCCGACAAGCCGTCTCCGGTAACGCCTCCGGGAACGGTCACGGTGATCGGTCCCGAGTAGGTAATAGTCCCATTGATTGCCTGGTTACCTGGGGCGACGTTGTGAGTCAAAGAACCCAAGGCTGAGATCTCGGTAGCCATTGAGAGCCGTACAGAGTTGAGGACAAGAGTCGTACCCGGAGGGCAAACGACTTGCTGAAGGGTCGCGAGCGTGGGGACAGAGAACGTGCTGTTCAAGTCTGCGAGGACGGGTCCGTAGACGAACTGGGTGAGGGACACGGTCGCACCGAAGGCCGATGAACCGAGAACAGCACTCAGAACGAGTGGTGTGAGTAGTTTTTTCATGTTATATATTTATTTAACGTTAGGTTTTTCAGCAATTGCTATCGTCAGCCTTGGGATATTGACCAAAAGAGCGGATGGATGTCAATCCCTAGTTTTCCATCGAGGACGACGTGACGTCCGTGTATCTCGAGGTTGCTGGTAGAGGGTAGCGGACGCCGCGCTGCGGCGTCCCCGCGCCGTTCCGTCGCGGAACGAACCGCGCTGCGGCCCCTGTCCGCATGTTGGACGCGGGCGGGGTTGTCGCAGCGCGACAACCTCTACCAACAACTTCGGGATGCCCCCATACGACGTGGCCGCACCGATACCCAGGCCGATGGCCTGAGCTCAGGAATGATGGCCCTTTGGGCCTGAGGAATTGCACGTTCATACCTTCTCAGCCGCTTCCCGGCGCCGATATTCGTCAAGCATGACAACGGTGGCCGAAGCGCCGCAGCGAGAAGCGCCGAGATCGCGAACTTTAATCAATCCGTCGAGATCGCGCACGCCACCGGCCGCTTTCACTTGTACTTTCGGGGAGACGCTGGCGCGCATTAGCGCAAGGTCGTGCTCGGTCGCACCCCGGTAATTGTAGCTGCCGTCCTTTTGTTTCACGAATCCGTAACCGCTCGACGTCTTGACCCAATCCGCCCCAGCGCGTTCGCAGAGCCGGCAGAGTTTCTGTTTGAAAGCATCACTACTGAGACCGGCCCCGCCCTCCGTCAGGTAATCGTTCTCAAAGATGACTTTTACTTTCGCGCCGTGTTTATGCGCTTCGTCGCAGACGCCCTTCACGTCGCGCTCGACGTAATTCCAGTCGCCACTCAACGCCTTGCCGAGGTTGATGACCATGTCGATTTCGCCGGCGCCATCCTGGCAGGCGAGTTCGGTTTCGTACCGCTTGGATTCGGTGGTCGAGTTGCCGTGCGGAAATCCAATAACCGCACCGACGAACACGCCACTGCCCTGGAGGAGTTCGGCGGCGCGTTTCACGGCGTAGGGTTTGATGCAGACCGAGGCAACGCCGTATTGGACGGCGATCTTGCATCCGTTCTCCAACTCCGAATCCGTCATCGTCGGATGCAGGAGCGAGTGGTCGATCATCTTGGCGAGTTCTGCATAGGAGTATTTCATAGGATCCTCCCCGAGGCCGGATAGTTCTTCGCGGCGTCATCCAGAACCAAAGTGTCGAGTTTCATCTTGCGTTGGGTACACGAGAAAGCCGATGCCTTCAATTATTGATACGGAGTGCTTTGGGTTGGTTCCGGAGGCTGCTTTGCTTTCCTTCCCGGCTTGGAGGCTCGACGGGACCCGGCTGAGCCCAGTACTCTCCGCCCCGTGTGAGTGATTTGAAGACAACGGCAAGGCCCCGGCGCGTCGGGCTTATCTCCCTTGGCTGCGCCAAGAATCTCGTTGATGCGGAGATTATGCTTGGTTCATTGCTAAAAGGGGGGGTGGAGATCGTCAATGACGCGCGTCAGGCCGACGCGATGATCGTGAATACGTGCTCCTTTATCGATGCAGCCCAGGAGGAGAGCGTGGATACCATCCTGGAATCCAGTGCAGTGCGGGAGGCCGGCAACCGGGGCCAGGCACTCATTGTGTCCGGGTGTCTGCCGCAGCGTTTCCGTGCGGATCTGCCCAGATTGATGCCGGAGGTCGATGCATTCATGGGCATCGACCAGGTCGAGCAGGTGGGATTAATCGTCGAAGAGGCGATTGCGAAACGGGCGGCCCGGCTGTCCGCTCCCGCGGATGCGATCGGAAAGCCGACGAAACGGGCCGGGAGAGTCAAATCAAAGCTGGCCGAATTGAGCGTGGCAGGGGGGAAAGCAGAGGAACACGGGCACGGGCACGGTGCCGAGGAGAGTCTGCGGGAAGGGGGGCACTTTGGTAAGACCCGGCGCCCTGTGATACCGCGGGCCGCGGAGACACCCGTCCTATCGGTCACGGTGCGGCCGAACTATGTTCCGAATTTCGAGTCGCCGCGATTCCGCCTCACTCCGAAGCATTTTGCCTACGTAAAGATTGCGGAAGGGTGCAATCATCCGTGCAGTTTTTGTATTATACCCCGGATGCGTGGTTCGCATCGTAGCCGCCTTCCGAAGGACATTGTGGCCGAGGCCAAACAATTGATCGCCGACGGCGTGAAGGAGTTGAACCTGATTTCGCAGGACTCCACCTACTACGGGCTGGACTTGCGTCCGAATCACAGCCGGGCGATTGCATCTCCGGAAAAATTCAACGCAGCGACCCGGGCGCTTGGGGTGGAGGGAACGACGCTCAGCCGGTTGCTTCGAGAGTTAAATGCCCTCGAAGGGGATTTCTGGATCCGGCTACTGTACACCCATCCAGCCCACTGGACGGACGAATTGATTACCACGATGGCGGAGTGCTCAAAAGTGGTGCGCTATGTGGACATGCCATTGCAGCATGTTCAGGATGACATGTTGGTCCGGATGCGACGGGAGACGGACGGCCGTTATATTCGCGATCTGATTCGCCGGATCCGGGCAGGGATACCCGGCATCGCCCTGCGGACGACCTTTATTGTTGGCTTTCCGGGTGAAACCGAAGCCCATTTCCAGACGTTGCTCGATTTCATCGCGGAAACCCGTTTCGAGCGGTTGGGGGTTTTCGGATATTCGCAGGAGGATGGGACGATTGCGGGCAAGATGGCGGGGCAGGTGACTCCGGCGAAGCGGCGTGACCGTCGCGAACGGGCGATGGCAATCCAGCAGAAGGTCGCCCGATCCGTTTCGGAAGCTGCGGTCGGCCGGCAACTCCGCGTCCTGGTGGAAAAGGAAGCATCGGCCGGGGAACTGGCTGGCGCGTCGGTGAGTTCCTGGGAACATGGATTCATCCGCGGGCGGGAAACCCGCGGCGGGGAGTTGGCCACCCGCGGTCGGTACTTGGTGGCACGGGGTGAGGCGGATGCGCCGGATATTGACGGTCGCGTTTACATTCGTGGGCGTGCGGTGGTTGGTGGGTTCGCAAGGGTGCGAATTGTCGGGCACACCGACTACGATCTGATCGCGACGCCGATTTGATTCGCCCCTCGGACTGGAAGAGTTGAACCGCAGAGGGACACGGATCCACGCCGATAGGGAGGGAGTGGAGCCGGCGGTGATCCCGGACCGTCATGCGGGAGTCGCCGTCCCACTGAATCCTCGGGTGGCCGGATTCGCGTCCGCGGTTCCATCGGCCGATGCCAGGTTCGGTTCAGACGGTGAGAGGCAACGCCTGCCCATGAACCGCCCCCTCTCCCTGCCCTCTCCCCCGCTCGGAGCGGGGGAGAGGGTGGCCGTAGGCCGGGTGAGGGGGGGCCTTCGGTTCATGGCATCACAGCGCGCACTTTAAGTTCGGTGGGTTCTTTCCCCTATTCGCGTCTATCCGTGTGAATCCGCGGTTCTCCCTCCCCCCCCGGCAATTTGCGTTTCTACTCGAATCTCTCCGGAACTCCGTGCCCTCCATTGCCCGTTTGCAGGAGTAACGGGGATGATGCTGGAACTCGTGAAGATTTTTGTCGTCCACCCGTTCAGAAGAATTGTCGCCACCCGGACTCGACCGGTGGCATCCGCTTGAATAGGATCGTGAGGTGATTGCTCGCCGTGCTTTCGTTTTCGCTTTCGCTTTCGCTTTCGCTTTCGTTTTGGCGGTTCACCTTTCCGCAGGTTCGCTGGAGGATTGGTCGCGCATGAAGCCGATGATTCCTCGCGGGTATCTGTGTCTACGGGCCTCCGGAACTTTGCAGATGGATGGCCGGTTGAACGAGGCGGCGTGGCAGAACGCGGCGTGGACTGCGGAATTTGTGGATATTCGGGGCGCGACGATGCCCCGACCGTGGCATGCCACCCGCGCGAAGATGCTGTGGGATGATCAGTTTTTTTACATCGCCGCCCAGCTGACGGAGCCGCATGTCTGGGGGAGCATCACCCAGCGGGATGCCGTGATTTTTCAGGACAACGATTTCGAGGTGTTTATCGATCCGGATGGTGACGCTCACGAGTACTACGAGTTCGAGATGAACGCGCTGAACACCGTCTGGGATTTGCGTCTGGTAAGACCCTATAAAGACGGCGCTCCCGCTCTGAATGAATGGGATATTGCCGGTCTGAAGTCGGGGGTGCAGGTGGACGGGACGTTGAACGATTCGAGGGATGTGGACCGGCACTGGACGGTGGAAATCGCGATGCCTTGGAAGGCGCTCGGAGAATTCTCCACGGTGCCGTCTCCACCGCGAGATGGAGATCGTTGGCGGGTTGATTTTTCCCGCGTTCAATGGAAGACGGAGATCGTGGACGGGCGGTACCAGAAGATTCCGAACCGTCCGGAAGAGAACTGGGTATGGTCACCCACCGGGATCGTTGACATGCATCGGCCCGAGAAATGGGGATTGGTGCAATTTAGCTCGGCCAGCCGTGGCGACCGCCGGGTGAGCCCGGGGCCGGTGGAAGTAGCGCGCGATCGGTTGCAGGAAATCTACTATCGTCAACGCGCGTTTCGGGAGGCGAACAACCGGTTTGCCCGAGAACGGACCGAAATTGGAATTACCGACCGATGGTGTCCGGGATGCACGATGTCGGCAACATCGGCTGGCTACGAGGCAACGGTACCCGTCAGAACTCGACTCCGCGCAAGACCAACGACCGCGCACATTCGTCAGGACGCACGATTCTGGCTGACCCCCAACTAACCAGACGATTGGAATCTCAGATCTGGAAGCGGGATGGGCCCTCAGGTGCCCAGGCCTGAGCGCATCCAGGGCAGGTTGAAATCCGGCGCGGTCACTTGTTCCCGTTTTTCAATCAGTTTGCGGAGCTTGCTGAGCGCCGCGTTCTGTATTTGCCGGATTCGCTCGCGAGTGACGCCAAAATAGGATCCGACTTCTTCGAGCGTTCGTTCGGTTCCACCATCGAGCCCAAAGCGGTACCGGAGGATGACACTCTCGCGTTTGTCGAGTCGCTCGACGAATTCGCGGACCATCGAGTGGGTTGCGCCTTCGTCCAACTGCTCGTAGGCGGTGGTCATCTGTTCATCCGGCACGAGTTCACCCATTCGGGTGTCGTCCTCGCCTTCTCCGATTGACGCATCCAGGGAGGTCGGCCGCCGGCTGGCCTCCCACAGTTCAGTGACCCGCGCCCGTTTCATTCCGAGCGTTTGGGCGAGTTCAAGATCCGTCGGATCCCTTCCCAGTTCCTCGTGCAGCACCGCCGCGGCCCGCCGCATTCGGGCGAGGAGATCGACCAAGTGAACGGGGATGCGAATCGTTTTCCCCTGGTTTGCGAGAGCGCGCTTTACGGACTGTTTTATCCACCAGGCCGCATAGGTCGATAGCTTGGCTCCGCGGTTGGGATCAAATCGCTCGACCGCTTTCATCAAGCCCATGTTGCCTTCGTTGATGAGATCGAGCAGAGGCATCCCCAGATTGTCGTAGTCCCGGGCAATTTTTACGACCAGCCGAAGATTTGCTTTGATCATGAGTTCGCGCGCGGCGGCATCACCAACGCGGATGCGTTTTGCGAGGGCGATCTCCTCCTGGGGTGTTAGCAGGGGAGTCTCACCCGCTTCTCGGAGATAGACTCGCAGACTATGGTCGCCATCACGCCCGGATCGCTCCGCGACCGCCTCGCTAGGCGGCAACTCGGCCCGCGGGACTTGGATAGTCGGTCGAGTAACAGGCGGCAGGCGCGCCCCCGGGATCCGTTTGCGGCCCGGCAGATTGGGGCGATTCACCCGAGGAGACACGGTTTCCTTAACAGCAATGGCCTTTGTTTGATGCATGGCTTTTCTCTTTCCGAGAGAATTAGAGCAAATATCCGGCCAACTTTTTGATGCTGCGTACCGCCATGCATCTTCGATCGAATAGCCATGGAAATGTCACAAAGCCTGTCGGGACATCTTTGGCTTCTCCCCGGAACCCGTGAGGGCGACCGGCCGGCCGCCCTGGCGTGCGGCAGCGTGCCGCTAGCAGCGGTTCTTGATCACAAGGGAGTCCATTTTTGGAGGTTTTCGCTCTCCAGGCCGGACTGTCGGTGAGGGATCACGCCGTTCACAGCTTCTTCATGGATCGGTCGAAGGCATCTGCCAGGGATCCCAGACCGCCACTGTCACTCAACCTCGGTTTCGGTGCGAACGGCGGTTTGCCACCCGCCGGCCGGGGTGTTCCCGGGGAACTCCGCGGGTCCTTGGCCACACCGATCTCCGGATTCGCCTTCATCGAGAGCGCGATGCGCTTTCGCGGCAGGTCGACTTCGGTAACGGTAACCATCACCTTTTGCGAAACCTTAACCACCTCTGCCACGTCCTTCACGAATCGGTCGGCGAGTTGGCTGACGTGGACGAGACCGTCTTGATGCACGCCGATGTCCACGAAGGCCCCGAAGGCGGTCACGTTCGTGACGATGCCTGGGAGCTTCATGCCGGGCTTGAGGTCCTCCATCTTTTCCACCCCGGCCTGGAAGTTAAAGACTTCGAACGTCTCCCTCGGATCGCGCCCGGGCTTGGCCAATTCCTGCACGATGTCCTGAAGCGTAGGCAAACCGACGCCGTCACGAACGTATTTCTCCAACTTCAGCTTCTGCCGGGCCGCCGAATCTTTGAGCAAGTCCCTGACCGTGCAACCGATGTCGCGGGCCATCGTATCGATCAGGGGGTAACGTTCCGGATGGACGGCACTCGCATCGAGCGGATGTTCGCCGTCGCGGATTCGCAGAAAACCGGCGGCCTGTTCGAACGCTTTTGGCCCGAGGCGTGTCACCTTTAGCAGCTGGCTGCGCGACTGGAATGGGCCGTTCTCGTTGCGGTGAGCAACGATATTCGCGGCCAGGGAGGGACCCAGGCCGGAGACATAGCTCAGCAGCTGTTTGCTGGCCGTATTGAGCTCCACACCCACGCCGTTGACGCAGGAGACGACCACGTCATCCAGGCTGCGCTTGAGTGCGTGCGGCTCTACGTCGTGCTGATATTGCCCGACGCCGATGCTCTTGGGATCGAGCTTCACCAATTCGGCGAGGGGATCCATCAGACGCCGTCCGATGCTGATCGAGCCCCGAACGGTTAGATCCTCCGTGGGAAATTCCTCGCGGGCCACCTCGCTGGCCGAATAGATCGAGGCACCGCTCTCGTTGACCATGACGACCGTGACAGCGGACGGAAGCTTGAGCCGCTTGATGAAGGTCTCCGTCTCGCGCCCGGCCGTGCCATTGCCGATGGCGATGGCCTCGATGTGATACTTTTTTATCAGCGCCAGAATAACCTCTGCCGCCTCACGCACCTGCGACGCACCGGCGGCGGTCGGATAAATCACGTCGTGGTGTTGTAATTTTCCCTGGCGGTCGAGGCATACAACCTTGCAGCCGGTGCGGAATCCGGGGTCGATTGCCAGGACGTTTTTCTGGCCAAGAGCCGGCGCCAGCAGCAGCTCCCGCAGATTTTCCGCGAAGACTCGGATGGCTTCGGCGTCCGCCTTTTTCTTGGACTCGATCCGGATTTCGACCTCGATGCCGAAGCCGAGCAAACGCTTGTAACAGTCCTGTGCAGCAAGTCGGATTTGTTCGCCGCCGGGCTTGCCAGGCGCTTTGACGAAGAGCCCCTCCAGCGCCAGGACCGCATCCGCTTCGGGCGGCGTGATACGGACCATCAGGAAGCCCTCGGTTTCGCCGCGACGGATGGCCAACAAGCGGTGACTGGGGATGGTTTTAACCGGCTCAGTCCAGTCAAAGTAGTCCTTAAACTTCGCACCCTCGATTTCCTTACCGGTCAGCAGTTTCGATCGGACGGTGGCGGTATCCCAAAAGAGTTGGCGGAGCTTTGCGCGGGCGACTGGATCGTCGTTGATCCATTCCGCAATGATGTCCCGGGCACCCGACAGCGCCGCGTTGGCATCGATCACGAGCTTCTCGGCATTGATGTATGCGGCGGATTCCTTGAGAGGATCCACGGTTTCCTGCTGCTGGAAAATAAGGGTCGCCAGCGGCTCCAGACCGGCTTCCCTCGCGAGGGTGGCTCGGGTGCGGCGTTTCGGGCGATATGGCGCGTACAGATCCTCCAGAGCGGTCATCGTCCCGGCCCCGGCAATGGCGTCCTTCAGCCCGTCGGTAAGCAGACTTCGTTCCTCCAGCGATTTTACGATCGACGCTTTGCGCTCATCCAGTTCGGTGAGTTGCAGTATCCGATCACGAATCGAGGTGATCGTTACCTCATCCAGCGTGCCGGTCACTTCCTTCCGGTAACGAGCGATGAACGGGACGGTAGCACCGTCCGCAAACAGCTTGGCGGTGGCGGCAACCTGCCGGGCATGGATCTTCAACTCCGAGGCAATCTTCGCGACGTAGGATTCGTTCATGAAATCGTAAAGCGGGGTGGATGCCGCCGAAGGCGACGCGACGCAACACGAAATCATCCTGAGGGCTCTTTTTTTTCCGCCGTGGCTGCAGGCTGAATCACGCCTTGCCCGAATCGCAGCGTCAGCGACCCTCCCGCCTGACATGATTTTCAATTCGACGACCTCGAAGTGGGTCTGGGTGATGCTATTGCATACCGTTCTGGGGCTTCCTTGGGCGGTGACTGCGGCGGAGGAGCCGACCGTGGAGCGGTTCATCCCGAACTTTGCCGCGGGTGAGGCCTACTATCTGTGGAGCACGCGGACGGATCTCGAATCGGTCGCGGGGGCGACTGTGCAGGTGCAGGAAGCCGGATTCAAATCGCTCGTACCTGTTTACAGCAACGAGCGTTCACGACTAACGGCAGGCGTCCAATTGCGCTGGAACCAGCTGGATTTCGAGCGCAGTCCGACCCTCGGCGATTCGCTCGACCTTTATCGTCTGCAACTGCCGATTGATTTCTGGCACTCCTTTAATGATCGCTGGAAGGCATGGGGCCGTGTGGAGCCGGGCTTGTTCACGGATTTCGAGCATGTCGATGGCGATGCGTTTGCCGTGACGGTGCTGGCCTTGGGAAGTTATCAGTTCACGCCCCAGTTCAGCACCGCCTTTGGCGTTTACTACTCGCGGGATCTTGGCGAGGATCAACTTCTTCCGGCGCTAGGCGTGATCTGGAAGCCCGATCCGCATTGGAATGTGGGCCTGACATTCCCGCGTGCGACCGTTTCATACGCTCCCACTCCCAC
Organism: Akkermansia muciniphila; assembly: GCA_945861565.1. Lineage (GTDB taxonomy): Bacteria > Verrucomicrobiota > Verrucomicrobiia > Limisphaerales > UBA9464 > SIBK01. The sequence continues at coordinate 22,974 of CAMAUY010000016.1, read as the reverse complement.
CTGGCTTTTCAGCGCCTTCGCGGGCCCGGGAGGCGCTGGATGGAGCGTTGCTGATCCGGCGACTGGCGACAATCGAAGATTGAACTACAAGAGCTGGCGGGGAGGGCTTGGGGCGGAGTACCAGTTTGCTAAAGTCGGACCCGCAGGACTCTGGGTCTTCCTCGCCGGAGGCTATCTGTTCCGGCAGGAATTGGAGATTAAAAATGGGGATACGTCGCGACTGGAAACGGATCTCGGGGATGGCCAGTTCGTGACCGGCGGCATCCGGCTCCGTTTTTGAAACGGGAACTCAAACAGCCTTGCGGAGGCTGGGTCGATCTGCCCGCCCCGGGGCTATCGAGATTTGTTGGGGAATCTCTCAGTGTCCAAGGCATCCGTACTTGATGAACAGACCCGCGTAAATGGCAAAGCCCACCAGAAGAATCAACGGGGCACCGGTCATGGCTTTTGCCGTGCCGATCCCAAGGAGCACTCCGAAAACCAGGTAAACCAGCATCGGCTTAATCAAATTCATGGAGGGTGAGCGTAGAGTTTTTCGGATGTCTGACAAGTCAAGTTTGGAACCGCGGATGAACGCCGATAAACGCTGATTCCAGGCGCTCACTCAGAAAGTGATCAAAGTGAGGGGCAACGGCTTCCTCTTATCCGCGTCCATCCGTGTGAATCCGCGGTTCTTCCCCCCCCCCCCGGCACTTTGCGTTTCGACTCGAAGGTTGTCCGGAGACGTTTTGATCAGGCCCTCTGCCTGGATATTCCAGTAATCCAATAAACCGGAGTTTGGAACCACACGGAGTAAGTCTGCCCCCTCGTCCAGCAGCATTCTTAGGGGGCGGAACGGGTCATTTCCCCTGAGCCGCCACATATTCCTTCGCCTTCGCGACAAAGGCGTCCGGGCTCATTGCAAACTCTTGACTATCCGTTTCAATCGCCAGTTTTCCGGCGTAGTTGCTCTTTTTTAGCTCCGCAAATAGCCCTTTGAGATTGGCCTTCCCCTCCCCGATGTGGGTGTCGAAGGAGATATCGTCTCCCTGGGTTTTCTCGATGCGCTTATCCTTTAAGTGCAGATCAAAAACTCTGCCATCGTACTCTTTGTAGATCTTGGCCGCGTCGAAACCGGCACCGGTAACCCAGCCGATGTCCATGCAGACGCCGATCCGACGGTCTCGATGCTGGATGATTTGCTTCACGATGGCCGGGTTTCCGTAGAGTGACTTGATACCGTGATTGTGCACGGCGACTTTGATGTCGAACTCTTTCGCCAGAGCCTCCAGGTCATCCCAGATCCGGAAATCGTTCGGCTCCACCACGATGACGCCGAATCCCATGAACTTGCAAAATTCAAAGAGGCGGCGGTTTTCTGCCTTGTCGATCGATGTCCCCGCAACTCCGTAGGTATAGGCATGCAGGCCATTCGCTGCGAGTTTCTCTTTCTTGGCGACCATCTCCTCCTTGGACTCCCTCTTGTAGTCGATGTGGTTCGGGATCAACTGGAGCTCCTGAATTCCATGCTTTTTTGCGAAGACGATCACTTCGTCGAACTTCATGTTGCGCAGGGTCCAAGTCTGGATGGCAAGCTGATCGATCAGTTCACCGGCGGAAACCCCGGAGAGCAGGATGACGGCCGATAGGCCGAGGAGGATTAGTTTCTTCATGGAATGATGCGGGAAAGAGAGCGGGAGTTCAGCACTCTGGCAAATTCGAAACACGAGTTTCGACGTTCGTTTGCCCTGAGCGATAGGCCGTTTCCTTGATCTCGCGGGGGACTCCGAAGGTCATGGCCCTTCGAATTTTCATCCGCAGCGGATTGCAAGCGTGTCCATGCGCCCGCAACGGGAATCGAAATCGCCGCCTGCCGAAGGGTCTTTCTCCGCTGACTATGATCGACCCGATCCGAATCCAAGACCTGGCCGTTAGGGAACGTCCGCGGGAACGCCTCGCCGAGCAGGGCGCAGAGTCTCTGCGGAATGCTGAATTGCTGGCGATCCTCTTGCGGACCGGCGTCCAAGGGGCGTCGGCGGTGCAGGTCGGTGAGCAGTTGCTGCAACACTTCGGGACTCTCGACGGTCTGGCCCGGGCCCCCCTGGAACAATTGAGAGTGCGTGGCGTGGGTCGCGATAAGGCCATTGCTCTGAAGGCTGCCTTCACTCTGGCCCGTCGGATGGCAGACGATCTTCGCCGGGATTTGCCGCTGATGGAGCGTCCCGAGGCCATCGTTGCGGTAATGCGCGATGAGATGATCACCTATGAAACCGAGCACCTGAAGGTCCTCTTGTTGAACTCTCGCCGCAAGTTGATCCGGGTGGAAACCGTCGCGGCGGGACTTCTCGATCAGATTTTGGTCCATGCACGGGAAGTCTTCCGGCCCGCCATTGCGGCCAATGCCCATTCGATTGTTTTGGTTCACAATCATCCGAGCGGGGATCCGGTGCCCAGTGAAGCCGATACGCGGGCCACCCGGGACCTGGTGCGGGCGGGGCAGCTCCTGAGAATACCCGTCGTGGACCATGTCATCATTGGGCGTCGGAGTGAATCCTTCCCGGACGGCTGGATTTCGCTTCGTCAGATGGGGGTTGTTCCGGCCGAGTAGCTGCGGCGGCCGGTCCGGTAGTTTTGATCATGAACTAAACATGGAACCGTTCAATGGAACCGCGGATAAACGCGGACACGATACCAACCCTTCCCAATCTGCGTGAATCGGTGTCCATCTGCGGTTCAACTCCGGTTTTCAAGTTGAGTTCGAATTGAACTGCTGCCGCCGGGCAGGCCACGCTTGACGGACGGGGTAGATTTGGAAGACCGTCACAGTGCAATTTCTACCCGGCGCAATGCTCGAATTTCCGTTTGTCCCGCCGCGTCCAAAAAGCAAATTTACATCAACTGGATATGCATTATCGAATCAGTGGACTCCTTCTCAGTCTAGCCTTCTGGAGTGTTTGCTCGACCCTTTCCGCGGCCGACGTCTCCCCCAAACTGACCCTCAAGAAGGGCGATCACATCGCCCTGATCGGGAATTCGACGGCCGACCGCATGCAGCACGATGGATGGCTCGAGACCCTCGTCGTGGCGAGCTTTCCCGAACAGGACCTCGTCTTCCGCAATCTGGCCGTCACCGCGGATGAGGTCGCCACCTGGCATCGCTCCGAGAATTTTGGTTCACGGGATGAATGGTTGAAAAAGGTGCAGGCCGACGTAGTTTTCGCGTTTTACGGCTTCAACGAATCGTTCAAAGGCGACGCCGGATTGGCGAAGTTCAAGACCGACCTCGACGCGTTCATCAAGGACATCCGGGCCGGCGACTACAGTGGAAAGGGTTCACCGCGGTTGGTCCTCTTCAGTCCGATCGCCAACGAAAAAATCAACGACCCGAACCAGCCGGATCCGGCGGCAAACAATGCCAATCTGAGAAAGTACACGACCGCCATGGCGGAAATTTCCGGCGCGAATGGGGTGCCAATGGTCGATTTGTTCGCCATCTCTCAGCGCCTCTACGCACCGATGGCCCGGCCGGGACAGTCGCTGACCTTCAACACCTTTATGCTCACCGAGGCCGGGAACAAGGCATTCGCTCCCGAAATTCTCCGCGATCTGTTCGGTCCAACCCGTCCGCTGGGAAACGTTGAAAAACTTCGTTCCGCGGTGAATGACAAGAATGCGGAATGGCATGCGAGGCACCGAACCGTTGATGGCTATAACGTCTACGGAGGCCGTTCCAAGCTGACGTTCCCGAAGGCGGGAAAGGATTCGGAAAAAATTTCCAACTTCGACGTGATGCAGCAGGAGATGTCCCAGCGGGACGTGAAGACCGCGAATCGCGACCTCCGAGTCTGGGCAGTCGCCAAGGGCGGCGACCGGAAGGTCGATGATTCGAATCTGCCGGCCGTCGAAAAGCTGCAATCCAACAAGCCTGACATCAAACCGTTCCTTAGCGGTGAAGAGGCGATCCAACACATGACCGTGCCGAAGGGGTGCAAGGTGACCCTGTTCGCAAGCGAGGAACAGTTTCCTGAACTCGCCAGCCCCGTGCAGATGGCTTTCGATACCAAGGGCCGACTCTGGGTCGCTGTATGGCCGAGCTATCCGGAGCTTCGCCCGACCGACACCGTGAAGGACAAGTTACTCATCTTTGAGGACCGTAAGGGTACCGGAAAGGCGGACACGATGACCGTTTTCTTGGATGGGCTGAACTGCCCGACCGGATTTCAGTTTTACAAGGACGGGGTCCTCGTGATGCAGGCCCCGGATCTGTGGTTTGTGCGTGACACCGACGGCGACGGCAAGGCGGATTGGAAGGAACGAGTTCTGATGGGGATGGATTCTGCAGATTCTCATCATACCGCCAACGCCATGGTGCTCGATCCCGGCGGGGCCACCTACCTGAGCGATGGTGTGTTTCATCGCACGCAAGTCGAAACCGCGATCGGGCCGGTCCGCAATTCAGACGGTTGCATCTATCGATTTGAACCGGTCACCGGAAAGTTTGAACGGTACGTTCCGTATGGTTTCGCCAATCCGCACGGGCGCGTTTTCGACCACTGGGGCAATGACATCATCACCGATGCGACCGGCAATGAGAACTTCTTCGCCCCGGCGTTCAGCGGTTATTTGGAGTCCGGCAAGCATAAAGGGATGCAGCAGTTTTGGAAACGCCCGTCCCGTCCGTGCCCGGCCACCGCCATTCTTTCCAGTCGTCATTTCCCGGAGGAATTTCAAAACAATTTCCTCAACGTCAACGTCATTGGGTTTCAGGGAATATTCCGCGTGAAGGTCAGCGAGAGCGGTTCCGGCCTCACCGGCGAAACAATTCCCGACGACCTCGTCAAGTCGGACGACCCCAACTTTCGCCCCATCGCCCTGGGGGTGGCACCCGACGGCTCCCTTTACTTCTGCGACTGGGCCAAGCCGCTCATCGGTCACATGCAACATCACATCCGCGACCCTAATCGCGACAAGCAGCATGGCCGCATCTACCGGATGACTTACGAAGGCCGCCCCTTGCTCCCGCCTGTGAAGATCGATGGCCAATCCGTCGACGCACTGCTTGAGGTCCTCAAAACGCCCGAGGATGATGTCCGGACGCGTGCCAAAATTGAGCTGGGCAAACACGACAGCGCGAAAGTGATCGCAGCGACCCAGGAATGGATGGCGTCACTCGACCGCAAGGATCCCGCCTACGAGCACCACAAGCTCGAAGCCCTCTGGGTTCATCAATGGCAGAACGTCGTCGACGAATCTCTGCTCAAGCAGATGCTCCGATCGCCCGACCACCGCGCTCGGGCGGCCGCCACCCGGGTGCTTTGCTACTGGCGTGATCGGGTCAAGGATCCCCTTTCACTCCTCAAGGTGCAGGTCGTTGATTCCCATCCCCGCGTCCGTCTGGAGGCGGTTCGGGCTTGCAGCTTTTTCACCACCCGCGAGGCCGGGGATATCGCCCTGATGGCGCTCGATAAGGAGACGGATCCCAATAAACCGGACTATTACATCAAGTACTGCCTCGACGAGACCCTGAAGCAACTTGACAAGTACATGACGAAAAACTAGTGGCCGGTTGCCGCGTCAGTCTCACCAAATCGGCATGAGCCTGTCATGGGGCCATGCCGATTTGTCGTTGCTTTGGTTCGAATCATGAACATGAGAATCTTTATCGTCTGGCTGTGCCTGCTGGCTGCCCTCCGTCTGCTGTTGCCAGTAACCGCGGCCGACGCGGCGGGTGGGGAGGCGAAGCCGCCGGAAGAGGCCCGAAAGTTTTATCTGCCTGCTAATCCGAGAGCGGCGGCGTATATGCTTGGGCGGCTGTCGAACAAGGAATTGCTGCAGGCGCCACGGGTCGAGCCGGTATTCAATGCCTTGCTGGAACGGACGGGGCTCGATTCAAAATACCGCGAGGAAGCTCTGACGGGACTGGCGACATTGCACAAGACCGACCGTTTGAGCGAGTTGCTCGCCGCCCTCGAGCGCCTCGACGCACGGGGGACCAATGCGGCCCCGGCGATCCGGGATCTCGCGGCACTGTTGGCAAAATCCGCGAGCCGGGATCTCGCCGAAAAAAAGCTTGGCCTTGAAACTCTCGCTGCCAAGGCCGAGCAACCGTTGACGCGTCGAGCGGCCTTCGCCGGATGGCTCACGGCTGAAGGCAAACCCAACCCTCTGTGGGATCAGGTGGCCCGGGATGATACCAAGTTGGTCGACCTCGTGGGTGCTGTGCCGTTGCTCACCGATGCCGCGCTGCGGGCATCCTTTCAACCGCTGATCGCGCCGCTCGCCCAACGGGCGGCCACACCCGAGTTGCAGCAACTGTCTATTCTGGCGTTGCCCGCATTGAAGGGGTATGAAGCAATCAACTACACCGCTTTGGCCGGCCTGATTCGCGCCGGGACGGAACGAATCTCCGCCGTGCGAGCCGTGTTGCAGCTTCCCCGTTCCTTTTGGCAGAAGGAATCCGCCGGCCCCGTCGCGCAGAGCCTCGTGGACTACGCCGCCAAGGTTCCTGCAGATCAGCGCACGGACGCGGACTTTCTTGATGCGGTCCAACTCGGTAATGACCTTTCCTTGCTGCTGCCGGCCGACGACGGCAGACGCATTCGCAAGGCACTGGCAGAGCTCGGTGTCAGGGTGCTGGTCCTCAAGACGCTACACGAGCAAATGCTCTACGACAAAACTCGACTCGTCGTGGCGGCGGGGAAGCCGGTGGAAATCATTTTCGAAAACCCCGATTCCATGCCGCACAATTTCGTGATCACGGTGCCGGGAGCCCGCGAGGAGATCGGCCGGCTGGCCGACGTTATGATGCCCGACGCGGACGAGCAGGGGAGGATGTTCATCCCGAAGTCGACCCAGGTTCTCTTCGCTTCGAAGCTCGTCGACCCGGGTTCTACGTTACGACTCAACTTTACCGCACCGACCGAGCCCGGGGAGTATAGTTATGTGTGCACATTCCCCGGCCACTGGTTGCGGATGTTTGGGAGCTTGATCGTCGCCGCAGATGTCGAGGATTATCTTGCCAAGAACCCCGAACCGGACGCGCCGAAACTCACCGAGTGGAAGGTTGCGGACTTCGCCGATGATTTGAACCGAATGGATCGTCACCGTAGTTACTCCAGCGGAAAGAATTTGTTCAGCTCGTTGGGCTGCATTCAATGCCATCAACTTGGAGTGGAAGGAGCGGCATTTGGACCCAGTCTTTCCGGAGTCTTTGCGCGCTGGAAGGGCGATCGGGGTGCGGTCCTGGAACAGATTCTGGAACCTGCGAAGGGACTGGACGAAAAATTCCGCACGCAATCCTTCGAACTCGGAGATGAAAACACCGTTGTCGGAATCGTGCTCGCCGAGGATGCGGAACAGGTGACACTTCAGACCGGCCCTTCCGTGGCCCTGATTCAGAAGATCAAGAAAGCCTCGATCCAATCCAGGGCAACGCAGCAAGGCTCACTCATGCCGGGGGGTCTGCTCAACCTGATCAACAAGGACCAGGTTTTAGACCTGCTGGCCTATCTATTCGCCGAAGGCAATGCCGACCACGCCTTCTTCAGGCACGAGTGAGGAATCGGTGCGGTGGGAGCGTGGGGAAGTACCCGGCTACATGCTATTTCGGTGAAAGCGCGGCAGACGAAAGGCCCCGAAGGCTCCGCGGTTCCCGAATGAAAACACATTTACATTTTGCAAATCAATCGATTTTTGGCGCCGACAAACAGGAAAGCCTGCGGGCAAAGCTTGACGGTATTCCGAGCCCTTCCTAGGTTCACCGTCTTTGCCGGTCTGGCCGTCCGTGGCCGGCTCATGATTTTTAAACACGCAGAACATGAACGTTTCCGTTGATCACCTTGGTCCCTGCAAAAAGCTGCTCCGCGTCGAAGTGCCCCTGGAGGCGGTCAATACCGCCTTTGGTGACGTTTCCAAACAATTCCGAAAGGAGGCCAAACTTCCTGGATTTCGGCCTGGGCGGGCTCCCGAGCATTTGATCGTCAAGGCGTATGAACCTCGAATTATCGAGGAAACCCGTAAGCAGCTGTTCGAGAATTCCTATCGCGCCGCCGCCCAGCAGGAAAAACTGGAAGTCATTGTGACGCTGAATGTCGAGGAGCAGCAGTTCGGCCGGGGCTTGCCCTATGCCTACAACGTTACCTGCGAGGTGGTCCCCGATTTTACGGTCCCAGAATACAAGGGCCTGACGGCTCGACGAGAAATTGCTGTCCCATCGGACGCGGACGTCGATCGTGCGACGAACATTCTCCGGGAGCAGCAGGTGAAGTACAACGACGTCCCCCGTGAATTGCAGGACGGCGACGTGGTCGTCGTCAACTACACCGCGACCCTTGATGGAAAACCTCTCACCGAGATCGCGCCCACCGCCCGAGGTCTGACGGAGAAACAGAATTTTTGGATCGCCGTGGCCAAGGATTCCTTCCTCCCCGGATTTACCGAGCAACTCCAGGGTGCAAAAATTGGCGACCGACGTTCGGTCACGGTCGAGTTTCCCGCCGAGTTTGTTGCCGCTGAACTTTCAAAAAAGCTCGCCGTCTATGATGTCGAAATCGTCGGGGTAAAGGAAAAAAGTCTACCCGATGTGAATGAGGAATTTGCCCGGTCATTGGGTGCGGAGACCGTTCAACAGCTGCTCGATGGGATTCGCCGGGATCTGCAGAACGAGCTGATTCTTCGTCAGAAGAGGGACGTGCGCGACCAGTTGCTCAAGGAACTCCTCGCCCGAGTCGAGTTGGATCTTCCCGAAAGCGTTGTGGCAGGCGAAACCCGCGACCTTGTCTATAACATCGTCAATGAAAACCAGAAACGGGGCGTGCCGAAGGAAGCAATCGAGCAGAAGAAAGACGAGATCTATGCCGGCGCGAGCCGCACCGCGCGTGAGCGCGTGAAGGCGGCGTTCGTCTTAAACCGGATTGCCCGAGCCGAGAAAATCAAGGCGGAGCAAAGAGATGTCATCAATCGCGTCGGTGCGCTCGCCCAACAGAATGAAGTGAGCATGGAAAAGATGATTAAGCTGATCCAGGAACGCGGAGGATTCAGAGAGATTGAGCAGGGCGTCGTTACCGACAAGGTGATGGATTTTCTCGAACTGAACGCAAAAATCGACGATGTGCCGTCGGCTCGTTCGTGAAGGATCTTCCCGCGCTGTGAGCGTGGTGTTCGGCGGGTGGCGTCAATGTGCCACCCGTTTTTTGTGCCTTTTCCCCGGGAAATGGTGGCTTGCGATCGCCCGGTTTGCCCGGTCTACTGCGACCGGTCATGCGCATCAGACCTGTCTTGTCGTGGGCACTCCGCCTCCTCCCGATTTGCCTGTTATGGGCTCTTACGGTCACTCCCTTCGCAGCGGAGTCCTCCGTTGCCGAGACGCCCGTCGACCCGTCGCCACAACAGGATCCGCTGGACCGGTTCCAATGGCTAAACGGTCCGGCCACGGCCGACTTGCAGTCACGGGCCCGGTTGCGTTTGCCGGCTGGATTTCGATATGTCGAGTCCGGGGATGCGCAGAAAATCTTGAAACTGATGGGCAATGCGCCCCGTGGCAACGAGCTGGGTCTCGTCGAGTCTCGATCGAATCACTGGTGGGCGATCTTCAGTTTTGATGAGGTCGGATATGTCAAGGACGACGAGAAAAAGGATTTAAATGCCGATAAACTGCTAATACGAATGCGCGAGGGAGTCGCTGAAGATAACAAGCGTCGGAAATTGGAGGGGATCCCAACCCTGGAAATTCTCGGATGGCATGTGGCACCGAAATTCAATGACGACACCAAGAACCTGGAGTGGTCGCTCCTTGGCCAGAGCGCCGGCGAGAAGTTTGTGAACTATAACGTGCGCCTCCTCGGTCGGAAAGGGGTCACGGAAGTGACGCTGATTGAAGATTTTGAGAAAGTGGATGCAGCAATGCCGGAGTTTCGGGGGATGTTGAACTCATTTCAGTATTCGCAGGGGGAAAACTACGCGGAGTTTCAGCAGGGTGACAAGATTGCGCAGTATGGATTGGGTGCGCTGGTTTTGGGAGGCACGGCGGCCGCTGCTTATAAGCTTGGATTCTTCGGAATGGTCGCGGGTTTCCTGAAAAAGGCCTTTAAGTTTATCGTGGTGGGTGTGGTCGCTCTCGGTGCCTGGATGAAGAAGGTTCTCACCGGCCGAAAGTCAGGCCGAAATGAGGTTTAGAGCCGGGCGACGGTTTCGGGAGCTGCTGCCTGCGAGGCTTTGACGCGTCCGGGCCTGGGATTGAATCTCAACGCGGCTTCCGAAATGGTTAACCATGTCTGATCGCCAGTATCTCTTGCTGGTTTTGGGATTCCTGGCCCTGACAGAATGTTTGTTCTGGGTGCGCCGCGGTGGTGTGGTCTTTCGACAAATGGCGACTCGGCGTTGGCGCGCCGTCGTCCGCAGCGAAGCGATCAGCAATCATCACGGCGACTTGCATTGGTGTTGGCCTTTCCCTCCGGCCGGCAGCGTCTACATCGCACGCAGTTGGCCCTTCGTAGCGGGGCCAGAAGGCATTGCAACCGTCCCGGTGGAATGTCTGCATCCCTCGGGTCACTCCGGCACGGCGTCCGTGTTCTTCGCGTGGGCGGCTGTGCGCGACGTGGCGGCGGACGGAAAGGTCCTGCGGATTAATGGCCAGCCGCTGTTTCGGAGCGATTCGCCGTACGAACCTCTTCATTTTGAGGCTCTGCTCCGGGACCTTTCCCGACTTCCCGCCAGGGATCGTCCGACCCGACTGCGCGAGTATTTGCGGCAGTCGTTTGACCGCCCGATGTTACGGGTCCGCCGGGCGAATTTATCCGAACGGGCGGCGAATTGGGTGACCGCCTGCACCGGGTTGTGGATTTTTCTTATGATCGCGTGTCCGGTGATCCTGTGGCGATTCGGTTGGCTTCCCGCCTTGTGGTGGTTGCTACCCGCGCTCCTTCTGCAACTGGCGTGGATCACCGCTGGATTTATCCGACTCCACCGACGGTTTTTTCCTGCGGCCAACGACGAACGATTTAAACTGGCGTTGGTTTATGCCCTGGCGCCCGTTTCCGCGACCCGCGCCCCGGATTCGTTGTCACGCCCGTTGCTCGGCTCTTTCCATCCACTCTGCGTGGCGGCTGAGCTGCTTAGTTCTGAGGCGCTTGAGCCCCTGGCCGAACGTATCTGGCGGGATCTTCGCTTTCCCCGGCCGGTGACGATGGATTTAAGGACACCGCAGGTTGCCGCCGAGGAAGCCTGGTTTCGGTCGGAGATAAAATCTCGGGTGGAAGACCTCCTGCGGGAAGTAAACGTGAACTGGGCTCTTTGGGAACGGCCTCCGATGCCGAGTGACCCAACGCATTCCGGTTATTGTCCCCGCTGCTTAAGTCAGTTTACCGAAGAGGCGAAGACCTGTGCCGACTGCGGCGGTCACCCGCTGGTTTCGATGGTTCGGCCTATCCGATGAAGCCGCCGAATTGCAATGGGAACCAACTGGAAACGGGCAATGGAGGGCACGGAGTCCCGGAGAGATTCGAGTCGAAATGCAAAGTGCCGGGGGGGGAGAACCGCGGATTGACACGGATGGACGCAGATAAGAGGAAGCCGTTGCCTCTCACTTTGATCACTTTCGGAGTGATCGCCTGCAATCAGCGTTTATCGGCGTTCATCCGCGGTTCCAAACCCCGGTTCATTGGAATATCCAAGCAGAGAGCTTAGTCAAAATTCATCAAAAAAGTCTGAAAACTGAAGCTTTTCAGATTTTTGTGCCACACCCATTTGAAAAAGCCGATGGTTTCGCAGTTTGCGCGTTGAATCCGTGTTTGCTTGGATGAACGAATGAAGCTGCCTCACCAGATCGCGACGCTCCTCTATTGTTTTAATGAGAGTGGGGACGTTTTGCTGCTGCACCGCCGCCAGGAACCCAATGCGGGCCTTTGGAGTCCGCCAGGCGGCAAACTCAAAACGGAGTACGGCGAATCGCCGTATGCATGCGCTTGCCGCGAGGCCTTCGAAGAGATCGGCATTGCTCTGGCGCCGTCTGATTTGCATTTAACCGGCATCGTGAGTGAGTATGGTTACTCGGGAACAGCTCATTGGCTGATTTTTCTTTTCGAGGTGCGCACTCGATTGCGACAACTGCCCCCTCCGCACCGGGAGGGAGCTTTTGGGTTTTTTTCGCAAGCAGCCCTCCATGACCTACCGCTGCCGAGTACCGACCGAGAACAACTCTGGCCACTGTTTTGGAAGCATCGGGGTGGCTATTTTGCCGCACATTGCCACTGCCATCCGGGCGGCCCGGATGTTTGGACACTGGAAGAGTCCTGATTGCCCCGCCCACGTGCGGAAGAATTCGCTGCGGAACCAAGGATGGGACCCACCCAACAGTACGTCATGGATGAACCCTTGAATCTCGATAGCCATTTTATGCAGGAGGCCTTACGGCAGGCTTGGCGTGCCTATGACGCCGCCGAGGTTCCGGTGGGAGCGGTGGTCGTGCGGGCGGGGAAGATTATCGGACGCGCCTTTAATCAGGTGGAACTGCTGACGGATGCGACGGCGCACGCCGAGATGCTGGCTTTGACCCAGGCACAGTCGGCGGTCGGTGACTGGCGACTCACGGATTGCACCCTCTATGTGACCAAGGAACCCTGCCCCATGTGTGCGGGAGCTTTGGTCCATTGCCGTTGCGCCCGCGTTGTGTTCGGTGCCCCGGATCCAAAGGGAGGCGCTGCGGGGGGGGCTCTCAACCTCTTGCAGTTCCCCACGCTAAATCACCGCTGCGAAATCACCAGCGGGGTGCGCGGCGAGGAATGCACCTCTCTCCTCCGCCAATTCTTCAGCGAACAACGGACCCTCAACCGGGCACTTCGGCACTCCCGGTCGGTTCACCGTGCCGGATCCAATCCTCCGGGTGGCTCCGAACCGAGGGCACCCGAAGAACCCGATGCCTCGTGACACTCAGGGATCAACTGACGGCGATGAGTGACACCTTCCTCCCTTCGGTGTCCCGTCCGACCCCATGTGCCTTGGGGTCCAGAAGGATATTTCCATCGGCATAGAACGCGTAGTGATGATGCCCATGCGACAGCGGAAACTGGATTTGCCAGGAACCGTCGAAATGTTGATGCATCGGATTCGCGTTCGGATGCCAATCATTGAAATCCCCAATGAGTGAAACGGCTGCGGCACCGGGCGCAATGCAGATGAAGTTGGTCGGTCGAACCGTTTTCTTTGCCGACAAACGAGGGTTCGAATTTCCGAGAGAATGGCTGGAATGCATAGCTGCTTCGTTGGACCGGCCTCCCTTAAAAAAGTCCCGCACGGGAAAATCCGGTACGGCCGCTAAAGAGCGAATCTCGTGCCATCCATCAAGATCAATCGATGAAAAATGAGTTCGAATTTTCTACGCGTCGATTGTTTGAGAGGTCCTCTTGTGCCAGGGTAACCCTGTGGACTGGCAACAACCTATTGCTCTGGCGGTCGTCGTCGCGACGGTCGGTACCGTCCTTTGGCGATTGTTTCGGCCCGCACGGTATCGGCTGAAAAAATCGATCCCCTGCGGGTGTGCGGGCGCCGGAACCGGCATTCGTCCGCCGGGTTTGCTCGTTCACTCCCGCCGCGGTGAACGGCCCACCGTTGCAATGAAGCATTGATGAACAGCCCCGGCCTTTGACCCGTCTCATGCCTACCGTGAATCGATTTCAAGCCGCATCTTTAGGTACTTTTTTTATTCTTTGCACCGTCGCACTCGGCTCGCCTGAGACCGAGGCAGGGCAGGCGCTGGCGGCTGAATTGCGTCAGCAACGGCCCTCGGAAGGATCTACGAACTTGGCCCGGCTCCGGTTGATCGACCCGGACGGTCGGAGAAGATCCGTTCCCGTGACGATTACCACCCGTGTCGACGATGCTCAGTGGACGGTTCGGTACGAGGCGATCCGGACGCCCGACGGGGCAGGGGAGACGGTCACCATTGTGTACCGGGACCACCTTGCGCCCGTGTACGAAGTCGCCCAGGCCGGAAAAGCTCCCGCGCGATTGACGGGCGGGGCGGCGTTCACTTCCTTTGCCGGATCCGATTTCTGGTTTGCTGATCTTGGCAGGGAATTCCTCCACTGGCCTGATCAACGCATCGTCGGACGCGAACCTCACAGCGGCCGGATGTGCGGGAAACTGGAGAGTGTCAACCCGTCCACCAATGGTTACGCTCGGGTGATTTCGTGGGTGGATGCTGAGTACAATGGGCTGTTGGGTGCTGAGGCCTATGATACGCAGGGCCGGTTGGTGAAACGTTTCGCGACCGGCAGCATCCAGCGCCACGGCGAGGGCTACATGCTGAAAGACGTTAAGATCCGCGACGCACGCAAAGATTCCCTCACCGAGCTCGAGTTTGAGCAGCCGCCCCGGCCGACAAACCCCTAAGCCTGGCGGATCTTAGGGACCCCGGCGCCGGTTCAACAGCGTTAGTAGGGCCGGAAGGAAGGTGAGTCCGGCAACCATGCACGTCGTCGTTCCAACCGCCATGACGGCGCCCAGGCTGCGAATGCCCGGGTGCTCGGCGATTAAGAGGCTGCCGAATCCCGCAATAGTCGTAAGACCGGAAACAAAGACCGCTTTACCGGTGCTTTTTGCCAGGATCGATGGATTTTTCTCCTCCGCAAAACGATTGAGGATATGGATGCCGTTGGTGACGCCAATGCCAATGACCAGAGGGAGGGTCATGATGTTCGCCGGATTAAATGGGATACCCGTCCAACCCATGAAGCCAATCATCCAGATTGCGCCGATCACCACCGGCAGGAGCGACAGAATCACGCTTAGCACGCGCCGGAAATGGATGTAGACGAGAAGGACGATGGCGGCGAGCGCCCATCCGGCCGCCTCCACGTAACTCGTCATTAGCAGGCTGGTGTACTCCAGAAGTTGAACGGGTGTTCCCGTCACATCGGGATCCACTGTCCGGAGTTCGCGAACAAATTCCTCTTGCGCGTCGCGCTGCCAGGCATCCCGCCGCGGGTAGATCTGGATCAGGTGTTTCCCGTTAATCCCAATAAATCGGTGCCGCATGGCAAGGGGCAGATCGTCCGCATGCAGCCCAGAGCTGGAATCCTGCGTGCGCAAGGTTTCGAAGGTGTCCCGGAGGTCCGCAAACAGCGCCTGCTGAAAATGCCCCAAACGGACCGCATTCTCGCTCTTCCTTCCCTGCTGCATCGCATACCGCAACGTTCCAAGGGTTTCTCGCAGCGACAACGCATTGGCCAAAAGCACGCTCTGGTTCGTATCGCCGCGGAGATCGTCGGCAATCAGTCCCAGGTACCCCTGAAGAGACCACAAAATGTTGCTGAGTTCACTAATCTCCACGGGCTTTAGGTCGGGTTCTCCGAACTGAAAACCGGATACCGCAGAACGGATCCGGGCCACCTGCGCCAGCTTTCCAGTCGCGTTCTGGCCAAGATACTTTGCCATGGAATCGTTGGTGAGTACGGACGGAAGCGCCCGGAGCTTCTCCTCGATCTGGTGGGCCTCGGACAGGGAATTCGCCACCATCGCCCCGTATAATACCGAACGTTCACTCGAACGGATCAATTTCCTTTCGAAGATCACCGAGTCGAGTCTCGGACTTTGCATGTTGAGCAGGTTGTAGTCGAAAAACACCACGGGAAATCGGGCGATTGACAGCAGACAAAGGACGAAAACGACCCCGATCACCGTCCAGGGCCGATCCAGCCAAAGACGCTCGAATCGGGCTCGTGAGTCCAGGGCGGCCTCCCCCAAGGGACTCGCCGGAGGTGTCGCCGCGGTCCGCGCCTCCATCGGGACGATCGTGTTCTGACGGCTGCGACGCAACAACAGCACAGGCAACAGGGTCATCATGGGTACGAGACAGATCAGCATGCCTCCCCCCGTGATGATCCCCATCTCCTGGATTCCTTTGAAACCCGTCAGTGCCATCGCGAAGAATGCCCCGGCCGTTGTGAAGCAACCGGTGAAGATACCATTCCCCGTATTGACAACGGCTTTCTCCATCGCGTCGCGCGGGCTTTGTCCGAGGCGCAGTTCTTCCTCGTAGCGCGTGATCAGGTGGATCCCGAAGTCGATCGCCAGTCCGATGAGCATGGGAACAAACGTGATCGTAAGAATGTTGAGATGGCCGATTACCAGGGTCGTATAGCCCAGTGTATATCCCAGCCCGATCACGAGGCAGAGCACGGCCTTCATTGGGCGGCCGATCTCGCCGTAGCCGAAGACAAAGATAATGGCGACGATCACCAGAGAGAGGATAGTGGCGAGGGTCGAGTCGTGCTGAGACTGCTGCATTTCGTCGTATTCCAGGACGGGTTCACCCGTAATGCCGACGTTGACACCGGGGACTTCACGGTGTGTTTCGTCCAGCAGCCGGCGAAACAGCGCCACGGCGTCCGGACCCAACGCTGCAAGACGTGCCTTGGCGGTGGCGATATAGATCCGACCGTGGTCGAAGGTGATGTATTTTGCCCGTTCCGCCTCCGGTCCGGCGCCAAATAGGGCGTCAATTCCAGGGGAGGGCGCGATGCCGGATTTCTCCAGGCTTTCATTCGCCCGACGAATAATCCGTTCCAGAGCCGGAAGGGCGCGAACCATCGATTCGTTGGCAGCCGATGCCTCCCGCTTGGCCGTCCGAATCTGGTGGTTCACCGATCCGAAAAGTGTCGCGAGGTTGCTCGCGCCGGCAAACTGCTGGATGAAGGGGCGGTACTCGGCAATCGTGCGACTCAACGCTTCGAGGTCTCGCTCCGGAACAAAGAGTAGGGCCTTTCGCCCCATCAATTTGAGTTCCCCCTTAAAGAATACATCCGTCAGCAGGTTCGTCGGGTGAACGGTTGTGGAGTGGCTTTCCAGGCGGGCCCCGAGTCGCTCGATGAACTGCCTGTTTTTTTCGTGATCCTCGCTTTCCACCACCGCAACCAAGTCGTCCTGGACTGGAAATTCCTTCTTAAACAACTGGAAATTTCGGTGGTACCGCCTCTCCGCGCCGACCAGATTTTTGCGGTCGAGGTCCGGCTTTAAGAATCTCCACGTCCCCCCCACGGCGACGATGAAAAGCACAATCTGCGGCCAGACGATCCAATCGGGCCGGTGGTAAAGCAGGTCGGCCAACCGACGAAGGTTGCGGACGGCAAAAGTATCGAGTTCAGCGGACATGGCGAGCGACACGATCAAGCCGGGCCGGGTTGAACATGCCAAGCATGGAAACAAGAAAGACGCCAGATGGAAAAGCATTTCGGCGCTCTGGGCAGGGCGCGGCTGGAGTTTGATGGCCGGGCTATTTCCCAATGTCGAATCGAGCCGGCTCCAGAAACTCTTGAGATCAGTGCGTGACGAAACGCCGCCGCCGTGCTCGAATCACTGCGTGGCGCGTCTATTGAAAACTTATGAGCAGGTTGTTCCGGTTTTTCGATTTTTCTGTTTGACCCCGTCGCGTCGCTTCTCTAATTACCCATCAGCTTTTCCGAATTCGCTCGCTCGCGGGGATTCCGCGGCGAGTTTTTTTGTCGCGTTGATCCCGTGACCGAGAGAGCCAGAACATGTTAAAATCGAAGACTATCCTCGGAGTTGATTTTGGGGCCGGCTGCCTCAAGGCGGCCGAATTCGCTCCCGGCGACGATGGGGGGCTAAAGTTGCTCCGTTTTGCGGTGAAGCCGCTGGGTCTCGCAGGGTCTCAGGACGCAGCCCGTGACAACGTCGTCAAAAAAGCCCTGGCAGAATTGATTGCGGAAGGCGGTTTCGTGGCCCGCGACGCCAATGTCTGCGCCCCCGGCTTCCAAGTCTTTTCCAAGTTTATCAAACTGCCACCGGTTGATACCTCCAAGGTCACCCAGATTATTCAGTACGAGGCTCAACAGAATATCCCATTTCCCTTGGCGGAGGCGGTTTGGGACTACCAGATCCTCGGGACGAGCACGGGTGGAGAGTTGGAGGTTCTTCTCGTTGCCATTAAGGCGGACTTGGTCGAGAAGTTGTTCAGCACGAGCGAATCCAATGGCCTGCGAACACAGCTGGTCGATGTTTCCATGGCCGCCCTGGCAAATGCCTTCCGCTTCAATTATTCCGACGCAGAAGGATGCTCCCTCCTGATTGATCTCGGGGCGAAGACGAGTAATGTGCTCCTGTTTGAAAAGAACAAGTTTTACACCCGAGGGATCAACATTGGTGCGAATGCGGTCACTCAGGAGTTTGCCGCAGAGGCCAAACTGCCCTTTGCGGAAGCGGAGAAATTCAAGATCTCAGACGGGTTCGTCAGCCTTGGCGGTGCCTACGAAGAGCCCGACAACCCACGCCTTGCGACAGTCTCGAAGGTGGCCCGTAACGTGTTGACCCGTCTGCATTTGCAGGTCAACCAGACGATCCAGTTTTACCGAACTCAGCAGGGTGGCTCGGTGCCATCACAGGTTTATCTCTGCGGCGGGGGCTCGATCATGCCTTATGCAACCCAGTTTTTTCAGGAAAAACTCAACCTGCCCGTCGAATACTTCAACCCGTTTCGAAGTGTTCAGGTGGATGCCGGTGTCAATGTTGCCGAACTGGAAAAATATGCTCAGTGCTTTGGCGAAGTCGTGGGACTCGGACTTCGTAACATTGCCCAGTGCCCGGTCGAGTTAGACCTCACTCCCAAGGCTTCGAAGTCCCGACAGGAGTTCAACAGTAAGAAACCTTTTCTCGTCGGGGCTCTTGCCGCTCTCGCATTAGGCGGCTTCGCGTATGGCTTCTTTAATACTCGAGTCGCGGAAGCCAAACAAAAGGCGTTGGACGAAATCAAGGTCCAGCTAGACCCATTGCAGAATACGGAAAACCGGCTTAAGACTGAGGAGGGCAAGCTTAAGGCGGCTACCGATGAGACCGAATTGCTGGGCGGGTTTGTCGGGGAGAAAACGTATTGGGGCGATATCCTTGCGGAGATTCGCCGCGTGTTGATGATGACGGAGGCAGGCACGCAGCAGAAACTCGGACGTCCGGCCGGGGTCTGGATCGACAAATTACTCTCTGTGGAGCCCACCAATCCGGATGAAGAGGCCGCTGAGGAGGCCCCCGTGATGCGGTCGATGTTCATGGACCCAATTTTGATGAAGCGTTATGGCCTAAGGATGCCGGGAATGATGGCACCTTCGGCAGATGCTGATTCAGGCGATGGGACGGGAGCGGCGAAAAAGCCGGAAAAAAATACGAACGAAGTCGCCACTGTGACGGTGACAATGCGTGCCGTCAGTCTCCGGCAATCCAATCCGAACGCCGACAATGAGTTGGCGTTTGATCTCCTGAAAGAACTTAAGACGAGTCCTTTTTTTGACGAAAAGGAGACCGTCCTTTCCGGCAATTTGAATCAAGAGGACAATTCGCCGACCTATACTTTCGACGTGAAGCTTAAATTGAAGCGTCCGATCAAGCTCTGACCCGCCATGGCCTGGATCAAGCGTAATCTATATTTCGTGCTCGGCCTCGCCGCCGCCGCAGTCCTGTTGGGGGTTGGCATCTGGTATTCCCTCGGCAGAAAAGCTGCCGCCGACGAGGTGGCTTCAAATTTGGAATCTGCATCGACGGCGCTCAATCAGTTGATCGACCGCAAGCCGTATCCCAGTGAGGAAAACATCAAGGCCGCCCGCCTTGAAACCGAGCGAGTACTTCAGTTTAAGACCAATGCACTCAAGCGGTTCCCCGAAGTGGTTGTTTCCACAAACATGGCGACGGCGCAGTTCAAAGCGCTGCTCGAAGTTGCCATCACAGGGTTGGAACGCGTCGCGGAGCGAAATGGAGTGAAATTGCCGGCAAAGTATGCCTTCACGTTCGCTGAACAGCGCAAGGAATTGGTCTTGGATGAGAAAAAGCTGGGTGTCCTGGCGGGCCAGGTTCTTGACATCGAGGCCATCTGCCGAATTATTTTCGAAGCGCGTATCAATGAATTGAACAGTGTGCGCCGACCCACCGTTATGTCGAACGACATGGGAAACAGTTTCCTCTCACGCAAGTCGAATCGCGACGACAAGGTTGGCCTTTTAGATACTCCGTACGAATTTTCCTTAAACTGTTTTTCCTCCGAACTGGCCGCCGTTCTGTCGGGCTTAGCCAATGCACCGCAGATGTTCGTGGTGAAAAGTATCAATGTCGAACGGAACGCGGCACCGGAAACGGATACTCCGGCTGCAACTCCGTTTTCGACCGGTGGACTTCCCGGTGGAATGGACCCCATGATTGCTGCCCGGTACGGAATGCGGGGACGCTACGGCATGGGTGGGATGGGTGGGATGGGTGGGATGGCTCCACCGGTAACGCCCCCGCCGGCAGCCAAATCAGGCGCAGAGATCGACGAAAAATTTGTTCGCGTGACACTGGGTGTCAATGTTGTGCGACCCGCACCTGCTGGACCGAAAGCACCGGCGGCTCCAAAAATGCCATCGGCTGAAGGGGATCCCGCTGCTCCCGCCGAAGATAAATCGGCTGCGGGCAAGGCGGATGATTCTCAGTAACGACTCAACAGTCTCGTCGACCTCCTGAATCGCCTTCATGGACTTCCTTAAGAAACAATACGAGAAGATTCTTCTCAGTGCCGTCCTTCTGGCCTTGGCTGTGGGTGCTTTCCTTCTCACTCTCCACGTCGAGAGCGTCAAGGCAAACATCGCGGAACAGGGTAAAGTCCGGAGCAATCGAACCAAGGCCGCACTCGTCCCGATCGATCTTTCAACAAACCAGGAAGCATTGCAGCGCCTGTCCAAGCCGATTGCACTCAATTTCGCTGGCAGCCCTTCCTCGGGCCATAATCTTGTTAACCCTCTCCGATGGATCAAGGATAGGAGTGGCCAAATAGTTCTAGAACGTCCAGGCGTTGGACGCGGCCCTTCGGGCCTTTCCCTCACGCGGACGATTCCGTTACCACTGCTCGTTTCGTACGAGGGGACCGCCGGATCCGGGGACGATCTTCGCTACCTTTTCCGAATCGAGAAGCAGTACGCCCGCAAGGCAGATACCCGCCGCGCAACCGTGGTTTCGGTAACGTTGAATAACAAAACACCGGACAGTCTGTTTTCGCTCCGTGAAGTCCGGGGCTCAAAAGAGGCTCCTACGGAAGTGGTCATTGAGATGCTCGACGGCGGAGAGCGACTCACTCTTTCCCGGGAAAAGCGCTTTTCGCGGACAATGGGGTATATGGCCGATTTGAGGCAGGATTTTGATAACAAGAGTTTTTCGGGCAAGCGTTTGGATGAAACGGTCCCGATCGGTGGCAAGAACTACAAGGTTGTTGCCATCGGCAAAGATGAGGTTGTAGTCTCCGACCCCGAATCCCAGAAGCGTACGGTTATCCGTGCCGCCTCTACGCCCTGATTTTCAATTATTTTCAGTTATAAACGTGAAGAACCCCATGTCTAAAGCGTCGTCTCTTCTTGGTGCCTTGTTCCTCTGCATGGCCACGCACAGTGCTTTCGCACAGTTCGAAGCTGCCCCCAATGCTGAAGAGGAGGCCGTGCGTCGTCAGGAAAGATCTGTCTTGCTGCGCAAGACTCTCGAATCCGCCGATAACGCTCGCAAGCTCGGCGACCTAACCACTTCCGCGAAACTGTATGAGGACTCGTGGACTTTAGTCGAGAACCTTGGGTCCTCGGCCGATGCCGAACGCACGGAAACTGTGACTGGATTCACCAACGTGCGCCTTAGCCTCGCCGATCGAGCGGTGAAGGGTGGACAATTCAAGGAAGCCGATCTCCATCTCGCGCGTGCGCTCAAGGTGGACCCCAATAACCTGCGCGCCCTCGATATGAAGCGCGAAAATGACAAGAAAATCGCTGATTTGGTCGGACAATCACCGAGTGATGCTACGTTAGCTCTTGTTCCCGGTTTCCAGGAGAATGTGGTCAAGTCAAGTACCATGGTCCAGGATGGTCGACTGCTGCTGGAAATGGGTAAGCTGGATGAAGCTGAAATCCGTTTGAAAGAAGCCGCGAAATTAAACCCTGAAAACTCGGGTGCCTACTACTACTTGAGCCTTGTCAAAGAACGCCGATTTAGCAGGGAACTAGTTAAGCGGGAACAGGTTAGTAAAGACAAGTTGGTCGAGATCGAAAAAGCATGGAATCCGTCGAACGCATCCAAGCTCCTGCCACAACACTCCAACCCATTTACGAGAACAAATCGGATTACCACGGGTAGTGGACGCCAACTCATTCAGCATAAACTCGACACGATTCAGATCGATGACCTCAAATTCCCGGAATCTCTCAGCCTGGGTGAAGTAGTCAAAACCCTCGATGAACAGGCCCGAAAGCGAGATCCCGACGGTAAGGGCATTAATTTTATCATTAGCTCTACTCTTGATCCTTTTACCCCGCAGTTGGCAACGACAGTCGATCCGGCCACGGGTCTGCCACAGGCAGCCCAGCCCGCTGAGGCCGTCGACCTTAATTCAATCAATATCCGCCTCTCAACGACGCTCCGAAATATACGTCTCACTGACGCCATCGATGCGATAATCAAGACCGCAGAGAAACCAATCAAAGTTTCAATTGAAGAATACGCGGTGATCTTTACTCAGGCTCGGCCTGAACCACTGCAGTTGTATACTCGACGATTCAGGGTCGATCCGAACACCTTTATGCAAGGCTTGGAGAGCGTTGTCGGTCAGCCCTTCGGTGACGTTCAAGTCGGGGGTCAGGGTGGCGGCGGCGGCGGCGGCGGTGGTGGTGGTGGTGGAAGTGGGGGCGGCCAGGGGGGGGGGAACCAGTATTTATAGCATTCCGCGCGTTGAAGTATCGTCGCCCATAAGCGGCGGTGGAGGATCCAGTGGCGGTGGCGGCGGTGGGGGCGGCGGTGCCGGTGGGGGTGGTGCCGGGGGCGGTGGCTTCGGAATCGCCAACGTTTCTCGCACGAACCTCATGGCCAATGTTCAGGTGCTCGTGCGTGACTTTTTCCGGGCTGCCGGCGTTGATTTCCCCCAAACTGTGGCGGCGGGCCAGGGCGGTGGGGTTGGCGGTGGCGGTGGCGGCGGTGGCGGTGGCTTTGGTTTGGCCG
>CAMAUY010000015.1 GCA_945861565.1 Akkermansia muciniphila | reverse complement strand
TCATGGCTTCAAGAAGCCATGCGCTTACTTTCAAGCGTGGCCATTGTGAAAAATCAGCCGAGTTCTCAATATCCCGCCTGCCTATTGTTCTTCCGCGGGTCCATCCTTCAACCAATCCGGCCAATCCACTTTTCTTGAAACTGCCCTGTGTTGTGATGCGAAACAACGTTCCGAGGTTGTCGCGTTGTTCCTTCCGTGGTACATGGAAGACGATCTCACATGCATTGCCGATGGATAATTTGCCTGGTGCTCCTCGCAGGCGGGCTGCCGCTCGAAGCAGCGGCGGCTGCCGTGCGAGCAGCGAAGCCGTTAAGGCAACGGCATTGGGCATTCGTGAAGCCGGTGCGGCCGGTGATTCCACTGTTCCCAACGAATGCGATCGTTAATTCGGTCAACCCGATTGACGCCTTCATTCGTGCGCGCCTCGCGAAGGAGGGAATCCAGGAGTCGCCGGAGGCAGATCGGATCACGTTGATCCGCCGGGTCAGTTTGGATTTGACGGGTCTTCCGCCGTCGCCTGGAGATGTGGGAGCCTTTCTATCCGATGGGAGGCCTGATGCGTGGGAACGCGTCGTGGACCGGCTGTTGGCGTCTCCGCATTTCGGCGAGAGGCAAGCCCGGATTTGGCTGGATTTGGCCCGTTACGCGGATTCAAACGGCTATAGCATCGATTCACCGCGCAGTGTCTGGCCTTACCGGGACTGGGTGATTCGGGCGTTGAATGCCGACATGCCATTCGATCAGTTCACGGTGTGGCAATTAGCGGGGGATCTGGTCGCATCGGACTCAACCCCGGGTACCGAGGTGGCGCGCAACGCGCTCATTGCGTCGGGTTTTCACCGTAACACCCAGGTGAACCACGAGGGGGGAGTGGACGTGGAACAATTCCGGATCGAAAGTGTGGTCGATCGAGTGAACACGACTGCGACCGTCTGGCTCGGACTCACGGTGGGCTGTGCCCAATGTCACGATCACAAGTTCGATCCTATTTCGCAGCGCGAATACTATCGACTGCTGGCGTTTTTCAATTCGTGTGAAAACGACGGGCACGGAAACGCCAGTTTGACGGCGGAACAAATCTTGGAGCTGGGGACGCCCGAGGAGATTGGCCTTCGGAATGAGCACCGTGCCGAGGCGGGCCGACGGGACAAGGCGCTGGCCGAATGGGCGGCGACGGAGCTGTTGGGACGGTTTCCAGGTTGGGAGGCCGGCTTGACTGAGAAATCTCGGACTGGTTTCTCCCGACTCCTGAGGGAGGTTCTGGCGATTCCGCCGGCGAATCGTGCGGCCGATCAGTCGAATTTGGTCTGGGCGACATTTCGCGATCAGGACGCAGACTGGAAGGTCCGGCGCGGCGAACTCGACCAATTCAAGCGTCAGGAACCGTTGATTCCTTCGACATTGGTGATGAAGGAGCGGGCCGAGTCGCGGGAGACTCGGGTTTTAATCAAAGGTGATTTCACTCGACCGTCGGAGGTGGTGACGGCTGGGACGCCGGCGGTGCTGGCCCCGCTGGCGACGCCTGGGCGAACCCGACGTGACCTGGCGACGTGGTTGGTATCGCCGGAGAACCCGTTGACGGGGCGGGTGGTGGCGAACCGTTTGTGGCAACAGGTATTTGGGAAGGGGTTGGTGGAAACCGAAAACGATTTTGGGACTCAGGGAACGCTGCCATCGCATCGGGAACTCCTCGATTGGCTGGCCTGTGAGTTGGTTGAACCGTTTACGGCAGCCGGGGCTTGGTCGCTGAAACGCATGATTCGCCTGCTGGTGACGAGCGCAACGTACCGGCAAAGTTCTCAGGCGCGTAACGAGTTGGCTGAGCGTGATCCGAGGAACATCCTGCTCGCGCGGCAGAGTCGGGTGCGCCTGGATGCGGAACTCATTCGGGATGTCGCTTTGGTCGCGAGCGGGCAATTTGATTCAAAGATCGGCGGGCCGCCGGTCTATCCGCCGCAACCGGCCGGCCTGGGCGCGTTCACTCAGAATGACCGGCCGTGGAAACCGAGCGAGGGGGGTGACCGCTTCCGCCGCGGGATTTATACCGCTCTGCAACGAAGTTCCCTGCATCCTGCGCTCGTGGTATTTGATGCTCCGGACGCCAATACTTCCTGCACACGCCGGATCCGTTCCAACACCCCGTTGCAAAGTCTGACTCAACTGAACGACGCCGCCTTTTTCGAACTGGCCCGCGCACTGGGTCATCGACTGACGGGTGCCGCAGGCAATGATGAGACGCGGATGGAATTGGCCTCCCGGGCCTGCCTTGGACGCCCTCCGGCGGGCCCGGAACGTGAACGACTTTCCGAACTTGTGCGACTTGGCCGGGCGGATGGCCAGAGTGAGGCTGATGTCTGGACGGATGTTGTTCGGGTCTATTTCAATCTCGATGAAACCATTACCCGCGAGTAACGAATCCGTGCTGAACAGCACGCGCCGGCATTTTTTTGGACGTTGTGCGATGGGGCTAGGTGGCCTGGCGCTGGGGTCGCTGGTGGGAGAGGACAGGGGGGCGGCTGAGACCGGGTCCCCGTATTCCCCTCGAGCCGCACCAGCGCGGCCTCGGGCGAAGCGAGTGATTTATTTATTCATGGCGGGAGGGCCCAGCCAGTTGGAGTTATGGGATCACAAGCCGAAGTTGAAGGCGCTCAGCGGGCAGGCGATTCCGGATTCATTTTTGGAGGGCAAGCGGTTTGCGTTCATGGACACGTCCTTCAAGAACCGATCCACACTGCTGGGGTCGCGACGCTCCTTTCGGCAGCATGGACAGGCGGGAGTCTGGTGCTCGGATTTGCTGCCGCACACGGCGGGGATTATGGACGATCTCGCGGTGGTCAAGTCGTGTGCGACCAATCTTTTCAATCACGCGCCGGCGAAATTATTCATGAACACCGGATCCGGCCAGTTCGGAAGGCCGAGCCTTGGATCGTGGGTTACTTATGGACTCGGCTCCGAGTCGCGGGATCTGCCGGCCTTCGTCGTGTTGCAGAGCGGGCCCCGCGGACCGCGCGGCGGGCCGGCGAACTGGGCGAGCGGTTTCCTGCCGACAACCTATCAGGGCGTGCCCCTTCGCGGATCCGGAGACCCGATTCTTAACCTCTCGAATCCGGAGGGGATCAGCGATCTGCGTCAGCGGCGCGCTTTGGATGCGATCCGCCATTTGAATCTGCAGCGGGCGGTCGTAACGGGGGATCCGGAGATTCACACCCGGATCGCGAGTTACGAGATGGCTTGCCGGATGCAGACGAGTGCGCCGGAACTGATGGATCTGGCGGGAGAGAGTCCGGCGACGTTGAAGCTTTACGGGTGTGATCCGGCTAAGCCGTCCTTCGCCCGGAATTGCCTTCTGGCGCGGCGGCTCATCGAACGGGATGTTCGATTCGTGCAGTTGTATCATGCAGACTGGGACAGTCACGGCGGGCCGGGGCAGACCATCGATGAAGATTTGGAGAAAGTGGCGCGCGAAGTGGATCAGGCGTGTGCGGCATTGGTGAAGGATCTCAAGGCCCGAGGATTACTGGACGATACGCTGGTCATCTGGGGGGGCGAGTTTGGACGGACTCCGATGGGAGAGATTCGAGAGAAGACGGGAAGGAACCACCATATTGATGCGTTTACGATGTGGTTTGCCGGGGGTGGGATTCGGTCAGGAATCGAATTGGGACGTACGGACGAACTTGGGTTTAATGCCGTCGAGGACCGGGCGCCCGTGCATGATTTGCACGCTACGATTTTGCATTTGCTGGGATTCGACCACGAGCGGCTCACGTTCCGATTTCAGGGGCGCGACTTTCGGTTGACGGACGTGGAAGGGACGGTGTTACACAAGATGGTGGCGTGAGAGATGGCAATGCCGCCATTTCCTCGTGGGCTATCAGATTCGTGGCGGTCCTGGTCTTCAGATTCACCGGTCGCGGTAGAGCCTGCCGTTGTTGGATGACTCCGTCCATCCTCTCACGCGAAGCCGCGAAGGCGCGAAGAGGAGCGGAGGAACTGGCCGAATCTCTCGACTCCTTCGCGGCTTCGCGTGAGTTCCTCAAGGACCGCCCCCGGCAACGTGAATGAACGCGCACCGCATTCGTCGTCGAGCGGGGTGCCGTCGTCGGTGAGCGCGCCCAAGATCAAATGGTCCTCAGATTGATCGAGCGATACCGCCTGACAACCCCGCCGGACTGCCTTAGGATGCAACGGGCTTTCAATTCAGCGATAGATTTCACGACGGTGCCCGACGGTGATGACGAGGATTTGAAGCTCGCGATCCCGGATTTCGTAAATAACTCGGTAGTCGCCCAATCGTACTCGCCACCCGGTCCGACCATTGAGTTTCTTCACGTCGTTTGGACGTGGATTACTTTCCAACGCTGCCAGACGCGCTAGGATTCGCTCCACCACTTCCGCTGGCAGGCGATCCAGTTGCTTTTGGACCGATTTGGGCAGGATGACACGATGCATCACTTGCCCTTGGCCCGTTTGGACCGGAAGTCCGCGAGGGTGGAAAACTGCCCGGTCTTCAGGTCGGCCGTAACTTTGGGGCGGGCTACATCATAGGCGCGAATATCGGCAAGATCCTCCTCTGCTTCCCGTAGGCGCTCGTAGGTCCTCAAGTCGAGGAGTACACCCACGGGATTGCCGTTCGCGTCGGTAACAAATTGTTCATCCTTCAGAGTCAGTGCCTTCATGGTCGAGATAGTACCGGCATTTGAGGATTCCAACAATCCTTTGGTCAGTTCCTTTCCGACGGGGAAAAAGGGATTGGGAGGGCATATTTGCCAATTTGCGAAACAGCAATTCGGCCGCGAAGATCTGCCCCAGGGTTGAATTCGGCGAAGCCAACGAAGCTCTGAACGTCGGCAGCATCTTCCGCCTGACAACCGCGCCGGACTGCCTTAGGGTGGACTCCATGGGAAAAATCATTCTTGGCGTTACCCTGGCATTGTTGCTTCTGGTGGGCTTCGGTGGATGTGGCACGTATAACGGCTTGGTGGGCAAGTCCCAGGCCGTAAATGGGCAGTGGGCCAACGTGGAGGCGGCCTACCAGCGTCGCTTGGATCTGATCCCGAACTTGGTCAGCACGGTGTCGGGCGCGGCTAATTTTGAGCGCTCGACTTTGAAGGAAATCACCGAAGCACGGGCTTCGGTGGGTTCACTGAAAATCACGCCGGGACAGGCGCCTGCAACGGCGGAGGAATTCAAGAAATTTGAACAAGCGCAAGGCGCTCTGGCTGCCGCGGTGAGCCGGTTACTGATGGTTACGGAACGGTATCCGGACCTGAAAGCCAGTGCTGCGTTCCGCGATTTGCAGACGCAGATTGAGGGTACCGAGAACCGGATCAATACGGAGCGGACCCGGTTCAACGAAGCGGTACAGGGGTACAATACGGCCGCGCAGCAGTTTCCGGGCGTGATCTTGGCACGGCTGGCCGGATTTACGCCGAAGGCATTTTTCCAATCCGACCAAGGTGCGGAGAAGGCACCCAAGGTGGAATTTAACTTTGGTGCTCCGGCCAAGTGAGCAACGGATCCCATCGGGGTGCATCCCGTTGTGTCAGGGGAGGATCCGTGGGGCTTCGTGCGTCCCTTGGCAGAGCAGGGTGGTGGCGAGTTGGGATTTGCCTCCTGGGATTCTGGTTCCTGGCGTGCCCAGGCGCTGCGGCCCCAGTACCGTCGCCGCCGGTGCAGTTCATTCGGGATGATGCTGGGGTGCTTCCGGCGGATGCGCGGGCGCGACTCAACAGCCAACTCGCTCAGTTTGAGCGAGATACATCGTCACAGGTGGTGGTTTACGTTGCCAGATCGCTGCCCAGCGATGAGGAGTTGAATAGTTTCGTAAACCGGATCTTTCGAGAGTGGGGAATTGGCACGAAGAAGGAGGACAATGGTGTCCTGCTCGCAATTTTCGTAAACGACCGGAAGCTTCGCATTGAGGTCGGGCGCGGATTGGAGGGTGCCATTCCCGACATTGTGGCGGGCCGGATCATTGCGAATGACATACGGCCGCAGTTCAAGACCGGCGACTTTGCAGGAGGCATTCAGGCGGGGGTGAATTCGCTGATGGCCGCCGCCCGGGGTGAATACCAGGGGACCGGAAAGACGCGGGCGGAATCGCTGGGCCGGCTGACCGAAGAGTCTCCGCGGACGATGGCGATCCTGATTGCGGTTGCGGCATTTCTCGGATTGATCATTCGCCTGTTTACAACGCGTTCAGGAAGTCCTGGGAGAGCGGCGTTGATTGCCTCGGGGCTGCCGGTGGGCGGCGTCGGATTCCCGCTGGCGATAGCTTTGGTGTTTGGGGCGATACCGCTTATTGGATGGAGCATTCTCCTGATGGTGTTGGGGCTATTGGGGTGTTTTGGAAGTCGCGGGACGGAATTTTCGCGAGGTGGCAGACGTTCGGCGTGGAGTGGGTGGGATGGCGGCGGATTTTGGGGCGGTGGTGGCGGTGGCCGCGGCGGTGGCGGGGCATGGGGCGGATTCAGTGGAGGCGGCGGTGATTCCGGCGGGGGAGGCGCCAGCGGCAGTTGGTAGAAGCCGGCCGCGGAAAGCTTACTCGAACCATGAACGCTACCGAATTCCTTCGCAAACTCGACCCAAAGAGCGTGGTGGATGCGATCCGGGGGGCGGAGAGCCAGACGACCGGAGAGATTCGCGTTTTTGTATCGCGTCACGCCACCACCGATGTCTCCGTTGATGCCCGGCGGCAGTTCGATGCGCTGAAGCTGCACAAAACGACGGATCGAAATGCGGTACTTTTCTACTTCGTGCCGGGGAATCAGCAATTTGCCATCGTGGGCGATACGGGAATTCACAGCCGGGTCGGGGCAGATTTCTGGCCGACGGTTAGCGCCCAGATTTCGGAGCGCCTCCGCGCTGGCGAAATCACAGCAGCGGTTGTTGAGGGGATTCAGCGGGTGGGAAACGAGTTGGCTACTCACTTTCCCAGCGCTAATGGGGGACGAAACGAGTTTCCGGACTCGATCGAACGGGATTAGGGGGTCGGGGCCGAGCGGATCGCGTCGGGACGGATTTGTGGAACCGGCTTTCAATTCCCCACGGATCTTGGATCCATTGCCCGGTCTGCGACGAGATCGGGGTGGCCCCAGAGAGCAGGCGAGAACTGCCAGTTCGAATTTGGCTTCATTTGGAATGCCATTAATCCTATTCTCTGAATCCATGAAAAAAATCGAAGCAGTGATCAAGCCCTTCAAGCTGGAAGAAGTGAAAGATGCCCTTCACGAGTTGGGTATCCAGGGAATGACCGTAACCGAGGTCAAGGGCTTTGGACGCCAGAAAGGCCACACCGAGATTTATCGCGGCGCGGAATACACGGTCGATTTTCTCCCGAAGCTCAAGCTGGAATTGATTGTGGCAGAGAGCCAGGTTGAACCGGCTTTGGGAGCAATCATCAAGGGAGCGCGCACCGGGAAGATTGGCGACGGCAAGATCTTTGTCTCCAGCGTCGAACAGGTGATCCGGATTCGGACCGAAGAGCACGGTGAGGCGGCGATTTAGACCCAGGGGCATTCCCTTCAACGCACGCTTTGTTCCATGCAGATTCTTTTCGTTCTTTTCGTTCTGATCGGACTCTTCGCTGTTTTGGTTTGGCCGATTCTCAAAATCCGCCGAGGGGCGAAAGTCCTGGTCGCTCTGAGCGTCGGTTGCGGCTCCCTGGGCTGGCGTGTCGGTGCGGCGGCACCGACGGTTGAGCAGCGATTGACCGATCTGGAGGCCTACATTAAGAACGCCGCGCCGGAGAGTTCGCTGGTCGGGTATCCGGGCCCTGGCCACAACGGGTGGATGATGACCAGTGCTGCCCTGGTACTGTTTATGACGCTGCCGGGGTTGGCGCTATTCTACGGGGGACTCGTCCGCCGGAAAAACGTGCTCAGCGTGGTGGCCCAATGTGTTGGGCTGATGGGAATCGTCACGATGTTGTGGTGGATTTGCGGTTATTCGCTTTGTTTTGCGAAGGGTGGGGGAATTTTCGGGGGGTTGGACTACGCGTTTCTGAAGGGGGTGGGACCCGCCCCGAATGTGGCCTACGGGGCCTGGGTTTCGCACAACATCTACGCCATCTACCAGCTCATGTTCGCGATCATTACCCCCGGGTTGATCGTGGGGGCGATTGCGGAACGCATGAAGTACAAGGCGATCATGCTATTTTGCACGCTTTGGATGTTCGTTGTATATTTTCCGACGGCCCACATGCTTTGGGGCGACGGCGGGATGATGAATGGACTCTGGAATCCGAACGCATCGATTCGGGCCATTGATTTTGCCGGCGGTATCGTGGTGCACATGACCTCTGGGTGGAGCGCGTTGGTCCTTTGCGTACTTCTTGGTCGACGCCGTTCGTATGGTCGAGAACCCATTGTGCCGCACAGTATGGTTCTGTGCGCGGTGGGCACCGGGATGCTTTGGTTCGGTTGGTATGGATTCAATGCTGGCAGTGCCGTCGCTGCGGATGCCGTCGCTACCACCGCATTTGTGGCCACCACGCTGAGTGCTGCGGTGGGTCTCGGCATGTGGGCCTTGCTCGAACAGTGGGTGCGGGGTAAGCCGAGCATCCTGGGGATGTGTTCCGGTGCCGTGGCGGGGCTGGCTACGATTACGCCAGCCAGTGGTTTTGTGACACCGACCGGTGCAATTCTGATTGGAGCGGTGGCGGGGGCCGCCACATTTTTTGCGTGTTCGAAATTGAAGACCGTGGCGGGCTACGATGACTCACTCGACACGTTTGGGGTTCATGCCGTGGGGGGCACACTGGGAACATTGCTGGTTGGATTCCTGGCCGACACCGAGGCGAATCCAAACCTAAAACAAGCCCACATCAAGAATCTGGTGGGCAACGGTCTTTGGTTGGAACAAACCAAGGCCGGATTGCTCGTGCTGTTGCTCTCCGTGGTGGGGACCGTGGTGTTGTACTGGGTCGTCAACGCACTGGTCGGATGCCGAGTGGACACCGACGTGGAGACCCAAGGGCTGGATCTCGCCGAGCACGGGGAGGATGGTTACTCGCACTGAAGCCCCCGCCGGAGCAGGGCGTGGGCAGATCTTGCGCGGTGGGGGCTTTTCACGGCACCGCGCGGACGGTGTAACCACCGGATTTTTCATCGGCACCCAGCTTTAGCAGGCCGCATTTTTGGGCCTCGAGCAGGAGGTCATTGAACGATCGAAATCCGTACGCACGCTCATTAAAGCCGGGCTTTCGCCTTTTGATCGCCTGCTTGATCATGGAACCCCAGATCCGCTCGTCATCCTCACGTTCATTGCTCAGGGCCTCCAGTGTTTCTGCGATCAATTCAAGGGCGTCGATCAGGGGCGGCCCCTTGGGTTCCGTTGACGCCAATCGGGTGGATGTCGATGTCGGGGTGTTGTTGACCGCTGATGCTGCAGTCCCCGAGGCGACGGCGTTGGGCGGAGCTGAGGACGGGGACGGGGACGCCGCACGGGCCGGGGCCTTGAGCGGTTGCTTGCGGACCAAGTCGTCGTAGTAGAGAAATTCGTCGCAATTGTTGAGAAACAGGTCTGACGTGGAATTTTTCACGCCGGCGCCGATCACGGTTTTTGCATTTTCGCGGAGCTTGCTGACCAGGGGTGAAAAATCAGAATCACCGCTGATAATGACGAAGGTGTCGACATGTCCCTTGGTATAGCACAGGTCCAAGGCGTCCACGACCATCCGGATGTCGGCGGAGTTTTTTCCCGACTGACGAAGGTGGGGGATTTCAATCAACTCGAAGGCAGCCTCATGCAGGTCCCGTTTGAATTCTTTATAGCGGTCGAAATCGCAGTATGCCTTTTTGACAACGATATGGCCTTTCAGGAGCAGCCGTTCGAGGACTTTTTGAATATCAAATCGGGGAAAATGGGCATCCCGGGCACCGAGGGCGATATTTTCAAGATCAAGGAAGACTGCCATCGTGGCGTCCGAATCGCGTGTACTCATCGGTGGGAATCCTAGAGTGAGCGGGCGCGGACCACACGGAAAATAATCGGACGGGGCACTTTGAGCTGGAAGCACCGGGTCCGAGTCGAGGAGAGCATGCGCAGTTGGGGGCTTGGCTGGGGATCGTCCGGAGGCGCCGTCCTTCGAGAACGGATACGGGACATTCATCAGGTGTTGAAATGACTCTTCGATCGAACCATCTTGCTGAGGAAGAAATTCGTTCTGACGACCCACAACGTAACACTGACGCAAGCGATCGAGGACCATATCCTGTCAAAGCTCGACAAATTGGACCATATCGACCGCTGGCTGATCGATGCGCGGGTTAATCTGGAGAAAGACCACACCGCCCATTCGCCCGCCCAACAGTTCAAGTGTGCGATCCGGCTTGGAATCCGCGGCAATGACCTCTTTGCCGAAGATAAGGAGGCGGACCTCTACACGGCCATCGACTTGACGGTCAAGAAACTGGAGCAGCAGTTGCGCAAGAAACATAGCAAGGCCAAGGCGCGCACCCACAAGGTCGCCGCCCGCCAGAAGGCGCGCCTTAAAGGGTCCGCCTGACCGCGTCGTCATCCCATTTGGGAGGGCGCTCCGAACCCTCGTTGCTGATCCGCGCCCGTACGCTGGTGCCGGTCGTAGCACCGTCGATCGAGGATGGCGCACTTGTGATCTCCGATGGCATCATTCGGGCAGTCGGACCCTGGCGGGAGCTGCGAAATGAGTGGCTCGGCCCGGTCGAGGATCTGGGTGAGGTGATCGTGATGCCCGGTCTGGTGAATGGCCACTGTCATCTTGACTACACGGATCTGGCGGGCGAGT
Source organism: Akkermansia muciniphila (assembly GCA_945861565.1). Classification (GTDB taxonomy): domain Bacteria; phylum Verrucomicrobiota; class Verrucomicrobiia; order Limisphaerales; family UBA9464; genus SIBK01. The sequence goes on along the minus strand of CAMAUY010000015.1, from coordinate 58,094 downwards.
TGGCCCCGCCTCGGGAGTTCGCTGACTGGATCAAATCAATCCTGGCGGCCCGTTCCTCGTGGGGATTCTCGGAGTATGCCGGTTCCTGGTTAAAGGGGGCCGATCAGCTGCGCCGTCATGGGATCACCTCGGTGGCGAACATTGAATCGACGCCGGAAATCCTTGCGCACGTAAGGGAGGCTGCTCCGTTGCGGGTCTTCTCCTTCCTCGAACTCACCGGAATTCGCAGCGGCCGGCCGGCCGGCGAGTTAGTCGGTGAGGCCCTGCGGATCGCGGAAGGTTTAGAAAGGGTCGGGCGCGGTGCAATCGGGTTGGCGCCGCATGCTCCGTATTCGACGCGATCTGAATTGGTGGAACGAGTTGCTCGCGAGGCCCGGCAGGAGGGATTGCGAGTCACGATGCATGTGGCCGAGTCGTTGGCAGAATTCGACATGTTTGCGTTTCGCCGTGGCCCGATGTTTGACTGGCTGAAGTCGCAGCGACCGATGGAGGATTGTGGGCTGGGATCGCCCGTGGTGCATCTCGACCGATATGGGCTGCTGGATACCAATCTTCTCGCAGTGCACGGCAATTACTTATGGCGGGATGACGCGCGGCTCTTGGCCAGTCGCGGGGTGAGCATGGCGCACTGTCCCCAATCCCATGCGTACTTTCGCCACCAGCGCTTTCCCTATCGCGAGCTCGTGGAGTCTGGCGTCAATGTCTGTCTGGGGACGGATAGCCTCGCATCCACGCGGGTGGCGTCGGGCCAGCGGCCGCAATTGTCCCTTTTTGACGAGCTCCACGCCTTTCAGACGGTGGAACCGAACGTGCCCCCGAAGGAGTTGCTTCGGTTGGTCACCGTGAATACCGCCCGGGCTCTGGGATGGCGCGGTCGGGTCGGGCAGTTGACGCCAGGTGCCTGGGCGGATTTGGCAGTGCTGCAGGAAAAAGCTTCCGCAAGACGAGCTGAAGAAGTGGTTGTTGCGCACCGCGGCGAGGTTGCCGCTACGATGGTCGACGGCGACTGGGTTTGGCGACGGTCGGAGAAGAGGAACTCTTGAATGGAACCGTTGGCAACGAGGCCGGTCGTGCTCATTACCGGAGCGGCGGGTGGATGGGGCAGGTATTCAATCTCGATTCCCGGGTCTTCCCCTGACAACCGAGATGTCGATTCAGCGAATTCGCATGCATTCCGGCTGGCGAGTGGTTTAACACTAACCCGCTTTTCAGTTTCGAATGTCTCACTTTGATCAACTGTTGTCGGCCGAGCTGGCATCCATCGAAGCGGCGGGGTTATTCCGCCGCGTGCGACGAATCGGGTCGCCTCAGGGTGCCCACGTGATGGCGGACGGACGGTTGTTGCGGAATTTTTCATCCAATGACTACCTCGGTCTCGCCAATCATCCCCAGTTGATCACCGCGGCGATGGAGGCCGCGAAACGGTACGGAGCCGGTTGCGGTGCATCGCGATTAATCTGCGGCTCGATGGAGCCTCACCATGCTTTGGAGGAGGCGCTGGCTTGTTTTAAGGGCACCGAGGCCGCGCTCGTGTTTTCGACCGGGTATGCCGCCGCTTTGGGTGTCATGGGTGCGTTGATCGGGCGGGGAGATGTCGCCATTCTGGACAAGCGGGTCCATGCATGTTTTGTCGATGCAGCGGTCTTGTCGGGAGCGACTCTCCGAGTATTCGGGCACAACAATCTGGACGATCTGGCGCGGAAGCTGCGATGGGCAGACAAGCGGCGGGCCGTCGATCCGGCGCTTTCTACGCACTCGGTGGCTCGGCGACGCCCGCGGATCCTTGTGGTCACGGAGAGCGTGTTCTCGATGGATGGAGACCTGGCGCCCCTTCGAGAAATTGTCGAACTTAAGGAACGTCATGGAGCCTGGCTGCTGCTGGATGAAGCCCACGCCACCGGCCTTTTTGGCGAACGAGGGCGGGGGCTTGCGGAGGCCTTTGAATTGTCGGATCGGGTGGAAATTCAAATGGGCACACTGGGAAAGGCGCTGGGCGCGGCCGGCGGATACATCGCCGGTTCGCGGGCACTGATTGACCTGCTGATCAATCGCTCGCGGAGTTTCATTTTTTCTACGGCGCCGGTCCCGGCGGCATCGGCGGCCGCGCAGGCGGGCATTGAACTCGCGGCGTCGGCCAAAGGACGGGAGTTATCGGGCCGATTGTGGGCCGTGGTGGATCTTCTCAAGAATCGGTTGATCGAGGCAGGGTGGCCGCCGGGTCTCGTGCAGAGTCCGATTCTACCGGTTTGCGTCGGGGATGAGGCCGCGGCGGTTGGCCTTGCCGATCATCTGCGGGACCAGGGATTTCTGGTCCCTGCGATCCGGTATCCCACCGTCGCCCGGGGTGCGGCCCGACTGCGAGTGACGGCCAGTGCGGTTCATTCGGCGGAAGACGTCTCCGATATAGCCGCCGTCCTCGGGCGTTGGAAGGCTAATCAAATTGAATGAAGGCACCCACCCGAACGGCTCGGTCCCGGAAAGACGCTCGCCAGATCGCCCGATTGGATCGGGCATTTGTTTGGCACCCCTTCACTCAGATGCGGGATTGGTTGCTCCAGGAGCCAATCGTGTTGGTTGCCGGAAAGGGTGCAGTTTTGTGGGACTCCCACGGCCGTGAGTACCTCGATGCCAATTCTTCAATCTGGACCAATCTCCACGGACACAATCATCCGCGGATCAACCGGGCGATCCGTCAGCAATTGTCGCAGGTTGCGCACATCTCCATGCTGGGCTTCGCGAACGAGCCCGCGAGCCGCCTGGCGGGACGGCTTGTCGCGCTCGCGGCCGGACCGGGCGGACGCCCCGGAAAGAAGGGGTCGCAAGACAATCCGCTTGCCGGTCCAAAACTGACCAAGGTTTTTTATTCCGACGATGGATCCACCGCCGTTGAGACAGCACTCAAGCTTGCCTATGAGTATGCCCGCCGGACCGGCGAGAAAAGGCCCCGTTTCCTGAGTCTCGAAGGGGCGTATCACGGGGATACCGTCGGAGCTGTCAGCCTGGGTCACATCGACCGATTTCACCGTGCGTACTCGGGCCTGCTTTTCCCCTCAGGCGCGGTGATGGCTCCCTATTGCTATCGGTGTCCGTACAATCGAGCCAAGCCGGAACGAGTGGATGCCCGGGAATCCCGGCGGTGCGGATGGGAATGCCTTGATGTATTGCAGCGGACGTTGGATTCCGCACGGAAACGAGGTCGTCCGTATACGGCGTTTGTGGTTGAACCGGGTATGCAGGGAGCGGCGGGGATGATTCCACAACCCGACGGATGGTTGTCGCAGGCGGTCGAGCGCGTCCGGAGCCACGGTGCATTGGTGATTGCGGACGAAGTAATGACCGCTTTTGGGAGAACGGCCGGAACAGGCGGGCTCGTTGGCGGGCGCCGCGCGGCAGATCGACCACTTTTTGGGACCCACGACGCGGGTGTGCAGGCCGATTTTTTGTGTCTGGCGAAGGGACTGAGCGGTGGTTATCTGCCGATCGGGGCGACGCTGACTACGGATGCCATATTTGGTGCGTTTCTGGGTAGCTACGCTGAGTTTAAGACGTTTTTCCACGGGCACAGCTACACCGGGAACGCATTGGGTGCGGCGGCAGCGGAGGCGAACCTGGATTTACTGACCGAGGCGGGTTCGAGTCGGCGACGTCTCGAGTTGGGGCAGGTTTTTGAGGCGGCCCTGCAGACACTCTGGAGTTGTCCCTGGGTTGGCGATATACGGCGACTGGGTTTGGCGGCTGGGATTGAACTGGTTCAAGACTGGCGGACCCGCGATCCGTTTCCGCTCGCAGCGAGGGCGGGGATTCGGGTGTGCGACGCCATGGCCCGCCGAGGTGTGTTGACTCGACCCATTGGCAACGTGGTGATCCTCATGCCGCCCTACTGCACGTCCGCTGCCCAGGTGCGGCGGATGGTGATGGCGTTGAATGATGCCATCGACGAGATCTTTGGACAGCGACGTCTGTGAATTGTGTTTCCCCTCGCTTCCCTGGATCTATTTTCTCAGGATTCACGGATGCTCCGCCCGTTGGACTCAGGATTGTTGGTGGTGATTGAAGGGATCGATGGATCTGGGAAATCGACCCTTACCCGGCAGCTTGCTGAAAAATTGGAACACGCTGGAGACTGCGTTGTGCTCAGCCGTGAGCCCACTCAGGGGCCTTATGGTCGTCGGCTTCGGGATTCGGCCACTACCGGTCGCCTTCCCCCGACGGAGGAATTAGAGCTATTTGTGGCCGATCGACGGGAGCATGTCGAAGGACTGATTCTCCCGAGTCTGAAAGAAGGGAAGCTGGTCATCCTGGACCGCTACTACTTTTCGACCGCGGCCTATCAGGGAGCCCGAGGATTGGATTGGCGCCGGATTCTGGATGAAAATGAGCAGTTTGCTCCGGATCCAGACCTGACAATATTCTTAGATCTATCTGTGGAAGAATCACTTAAAAGAGTTTGTGAGCGAGGAGATTTCGCCAATTCTTTCGAGCAAGCGGAAGCCTTGGAACGGGTCCGCGCCATCTACCATTCTTTGCTCGCGCGGCGACCGGGAACCGTCTGGTTCGACGCTCGGGAATTAGCGGACCGGGTTTTAGAACGGGCATTCCGAGTTGTTGTCGAGGTGCGGAGCGGGAGGGCACCCCGGAATTGTGCCTTGACGGGAGCAACAGAAAAAAACTAAGTTTCGGCCCGTAAATCTTGAAGCCGGCTTGACCGGCGCGAGAAGTCGGACCCGACGGAGTGCCGGCTTTTTTGTTACCCCAAAAGGGTCGTGGAGCGGGTCCTTCGAGTCCGTTGGATCGTGTGATGGTTCGTCAGGCGGGGTTCGTCAGGCGGGGTTCGTCTCTTGGCGGGTTTTTAAAGCGGGCGGTTAAAGCGGGTCGTTATGAACGCAGAATTTCTCGCGGTTGTTGAATATTGGGAAAAAGAAAAGGGCATCAGCAAGGCCACCTTGCTGGCTGCCGTTCAGGAGGCGTTGGTGTCGGCGGCCAAGAAGGCGGTCGGCCCCGCCCGGGAGCTTCGATGCTCGATTGACCCGCGGTCTGGCGACATCAAGGCCTTTGCGAAATTGATCGTGACCGAGCGGGTGATTTCCAAGCACGACCAGATCTCGGTATTTGATGCGCGCCGCCACATGCCGGAGGCGAAGGTGGGAGATGAATTGGAAGTGGAGGTCACGCCTACGGGTTTTGGTCGGATTGCCTCCCAGTATGCGAAGCAGGCTCTCATGCAGCAGATCCGACGGGCAGAGAAGGATCTCATTCTGACCGAGTTCAAGGATCGAGTTGGGGAAATTGTGAGCGGAACGGTGCGGCGATTTGACCGGTCAGACGTGATCGTAGACCTCGGGAAATTTGAAGCATTAATGCCTAATCGAGAACGCGTTCCCACGGAGGAATACCAGATCGGTGACCGCATTCGGGCGTACGTGAAGGCGGTCGAGACGACGATTCACGGTCCGGAGATCATTCTTTCGCGGGCGGACCCGCAATTTGTCATCAAGCTTTTTGAGGTGGAAGTCTCCGAAATTAGTGATGGGACCATTGAAGTGCGGGGCATTGCGCGCGAGCCCGGCTTTCGAACCAAGCTTGCGGTCTATTCACGCGACTCCAAGGTTGACCCGGTGGGGGCCTGTGTCGGTCTCCGCGGGCAGCGGGTGAAGAACATCGTCCGAGAGCTGAACAACGAGAAGGTTGATATCTTTCCCTGGTCGGCGGATATCCGCACCTACGTGACCAACGCGCTTGCGCCGGCCCGCCCCAAGTCCTTCCAGATCGACGAGGCCAACCGGCGCATGTTGATTCTCACGGCCCCCGAGAATCTCTCCCTCGCAATCGGCAAGCGCGGCCAGAATACTCGCTTGACGGAAAAACTGACGGGGTGGCGGATCAGCGTCGAAGCAGAGTCCGTCGCGGTGAATGGTTTTGATGAGAAGGTGGCTCGGGCCATCCGGGAGTTCGCATCCGTCCCGGGTTTCGCAGCCGAGCAGGCAACCACACTCGTCAATGTCGGATTCCACAGCCTGGAAGATTTGCTGCAAGTTGAGGAGTCAGACTTGGCGGCGATTCCTGAGATCGGCACCCAGGCGGGTGCAATCATTGAAGCCGCCCGAATTGAGCAGGCTCGACGGGCTTCCACCGTCTCCGCAACATAGCCAAATTGTTTTCCGGTGAGCTGACGGATCTCGGGTCTGTCGGTGTCGTCGGATAGTCCGTAGCCGAAAGCATTCATGCCCGTCCGCATTTACGACATCGCCAAGAGACTCGGATTGGAGAGCAAGTTCGTGCTCGCCAAAGCCAAGGAACTAGGTATTTCCGCCGCCAAGGTGCCGTCGAGTTCTCTCGATAAGATCACCGCCGAATATCTGGAGTTGCAGATGACTCCACTGGCGCCGCCACCGCCACTCCCCCCGGCGGCGGAGCCTCCGCCCGTGGTTATTTTCGCACCTCTTCCAGTTTCGGTACCGCCGCCCCCGCTGACACCGACGCCAGTGCCAGTACCGCTCGTGCTCACCCCTCCGCCCGCGGAATCGTGCGAACTTCCGCCCGTCGAAACGCCCCAGCTTTCTCGTCAGCCGCTTCCTGCCGAACTCCCAACCCAAGGCGACGCACCGATGTTTGAGCCAACGCTGTCAACAATTGAAGCCGAGCCGATTGCGCCTGCAGCGTCGCCGTCGCCGCATTCGGCTCAGCCGCCGCCGGCTCAGCTCGCGGTACCGATTGAGGCGACCGCCACCGCCGCTCCGGTCGAACCCCCTCGCCCGCAATTGGGCGAAAAGGTTGGTTTTATTAATTTGGGTAACCTCGGCCGGCGTACTGCTGGCGGTGACGTTCGCGCGCGCGATGAACGCAAAGTGGTTACACCGCCGGCCCCGCAACGCGCCGGCCCTCCGCAACGCGGGGGGATTCCGCAACGCGGGGGTTTTCCGCAACGCGGCGGGGGTTTTCCGCAACGCGGCGGGGGTTTTCCGCAACGCGGGGGCCCTCCCCAACAGCGGAGTCCTTTTCCACAACGCCCGCCTCTGGGATCCCAACCTCGACCGATCCCGGCTCGACCCCAGTTGGGGGCCGACGCTCCGTCTATTCTCATCCGTCCCCCGATCGTTGTTCGCGAGCTCGCGGAAAAGATGGGAAAAAAGCCGTTTCAGGTCATTGCCGACCTGATGCAGATGGGGGTTTTTGCGACCGTCACGCAGACAATCGACACCGAGGTGGCGATCAAGCTGTGCGCCAAACACGGCATTAAGTTTGAGACTGAGAAGCGCGACAAGGCGGCGCACAACGTCAATGTTCCGAAGGAGGTCAAGGTTGAGCTCGATCAGGAAGATCGACCCGAGACGCTGAAATCGCGTCCGCCGGTGATCACCATCATGGGGCATGTCGACCATGGAAAAACGTCACTCCTCGACGTCATACGCAAGGCTAATGTGGCTGGAGGCGAAGCGGGCGGTATCACCCAGCACATCGGTGCCTACACGATCGCTTATCCGCATCCGAACCGGAAGGAAGAGCTGATGCAGCTTACTTTCCTCGATACCCCGGGTCATTCCGCCTTTAGCGCCATGCGGGCGCGGGGTGCCAACGTGACGGACATCGTTGTTCTTGTGGTGGCTGCCAATGACGGGGTCATGCCTCAAACCCTGGAGGCATTAGCGCATGCCAAAGCGGCACGGGTACCCATCATTGTCGCGGTCAATAAGTGCGACCACCCGAACGCGAACCCGATGATGGTGCGCCAGCAACTTCAGGACAAGGGGTTGGTCCCCGATGACTGGGGTGGGGATACTCTTTACGTGGATTGCTCGGCTCTCACCAAGGCTGGAATCGACAAACTGATTGATTCCATTCTGCTGCAAGCCGAGTTGCTGGAACTGAAGGCGAATCCGGATCGGCACGCCAAGGGCAATGTGATCGAGTCGGGTATCGAGGCGGGGGGGCCCGTGGCGACCGTACTGGTGCGAAAAGGGACACTCCGCGTCGGCGATGTGGTGCTCTGCGGGAATCACTACGGCAAGGTTAGGGCCATGATGGATGAAGACGGCAACCGTCTCAAGGTGGCCACCCCTTCCGTGGCTGTCCGGGTGCTCGGACTCAACGGCGTGCCGGCGGCAGGCTCCGAGTTTAGTGCCGTCGAGAGCGACCGTGCTGCCCGCGATCTCGCCGAGGACCGCGCACACGAGCGCAAGAGGGCCGAATTGGAAGGTTTACGGCCCAAGCGACAGACGCTGGAAGATATTTTCGGACAGATTCGGGACCTGACGGCGAAATCCCTCAAAGTCATCGTCAAAGCGGACACTCAAGGAAGTGTCGAGGCCATCTGCGATGCCTTGCAGAAAATCGAAAACACCAAGGTGGCCCTGGAATTGATTCACAGTGCCGTGGGCGCGATCAGCGAACACGACGTACTGCTCGCGAGTTCTTCCGATGCCGTCATTCTTGGGTTCCACACGCGAGTGGATTCGAGCGCCGCGGAAACCGCCAAGCACGAGGGCGTACAGATTAAGCTCTATGCCATCATCTACGAATTGATTGATCAGGTTCGGGAAGCCATGGTGGGCTTGCTGGATCCGCTCCTCAAGGAGACGATCGTGGGGTCGGCCGAAGTTCGAAAGACCTTCAATCTGTCCAAAGGCGGCAATGTTGCCGGATGTGCCGTCACCACCGGACGCTTGGTCCGCGGAAAGATGAGGGTTCGTCGCCGTGGTAACCTCATCTACGAGGGGGTCTCTCTTACCCTGAAGCGCTTCCAGGACGAGGTGAATGAAGTGCGGGCGGGTATGGAGTGTGGCGTCCGTTTGGACGGATTTGATGAAATCCAGGAGGGCGACGTGATTGAGTGCTATGCCGTTGAAAAAGTCGCCCAAAAGCTCTGACCCACTTCATTCCACGGACTAACTTGACTGCGGGAATTCAGCCAAATCGCCGCCAGGCACGGGTTGCAAAACTCCTCAAACGGGAGGTCGGTGAAATCATTCGCCGGGAATTCTCTGTCGACCAGGTGGGCCTATTGACGGTCAACGAAGTGGGAGTGGCCAGTGATCTGAAGTCGGCGACCGTGTATCTCGGCTTTGTCGGCACGCGTCCACAGCGGGCGTCAGCCCCGGAAAAACTCGAAAGCCGGGCTGCTCGCATCCGCATGATGCTGGGGTCGGCGATCCGCCTGAAATTTACGCCCGTCCTGAAATTCATTCTGGATGACTCAATTCAGGAGGCAAGTCGCGTCCTGCAAATCCTCGAAGAACTCGATCGTAACGGCTCGGCGTCGGGTCAAGAGAAATGAGTATTCCCTACCAGCGTTCAGCATCCGGCCGGTCCAACACGGCCATCGATAGGAGTTTCGATACGATGGCGCTGCCTTCTTTCCACTCATCCGAATGAAGGATTGCCCAAAAATTGTGGAGCAGATCATCGCGGCATTGCACGAAGCCCGGACGGTCTGTGTGGTGGGACATATACGACCCGATGGCGATTGCATCGGCAGCCAGCTGGGACTCGCATTGGCCCTTGAAAGTGAAGGGAAGCACGTCACGGTGTGGAATGAAGATCCGGTCCCGGACAAACTTAGATTTCTCGACCCGGAAAAGCGGGTGCGAAAGCCGGTTGCTGGAGAACGGTTCGACGTTGTGGTCGCAACCGATTGTGCGAGCTTCGAACGTCTGGGTCGTGTGGCGGAATATGTCGGACAACGCGAGAAGTTCATTAATATTGACCACCATGCCTCCAACACCCGGTACGCAGATTTAAATTGGGTCTCTCCCAAAGAACCGTCCAGCGGCGAACTCATTTTTGACCTTTGTAACTGGGCGGGATGGAAAATCACCCGCCCGATTGCCAACTGCCTCTTCACCGCTGTCAGCACGGACACGGGCAGTTTTCAATATCCGAGCACGACCCCCGAGACTCTCGGGACGGCCGCCCGGTTGGTTGAGAAGGGAGCGGATCTCGGGGAAATCTGCCAGCAGGTCTATCAGAGCTTCCCTCTCACCCGCGTGAAATTGCTCCGGCATGTTTACAGCACCTTCCGGATGACGCATGGCGATCGGACGGCTTATTTCTGGCTGCGCAAACGGGACTATTCACGAGCTGGGGCAGCGACCGAGGAGAGCGAGGGATTAATCGATCATATCCGTGCGATTGAAGGCGTGGTGGTCGCTGTTGTCTTTGAGGAGATCGACGAGGAAATAACCCGCATCAGCTGGCGCTCAAAAAACGACGCGGTGGACGTCAATCAAATCGCCCGCAGTTTCGGGGGTGGCGGTCATAAAGCGGCCGCGGGTGCACGCGTTACGGGGCGACCGCTCGGTGTTCAGCGCCGCGTTCTTGCGGCCATCCGCAAATCGCTTATCAAGACATGAGCGGGGCCGGTTGGCGGTTGCCGTCAAAAGCTATAGCCGTAGGCCAATGAGATCAGGTGGGCACGAATCTCGTAGCTTCCATTGTAAGCCGGATTCTGATTTCCACTAATGTGACGGTCATCATAGAGAACATAACCGTAGGAGCCTTCGATGCGGTGGTGTCCAGACCTCCACCCAAGCCCCACGGTGAAGACGTTTTGGTTGGCGTCTGGTATCGTTGGGGAAAACGTGTGATCCGGGACTGGAGTTTGAAAATATTGGTAGCCGGCGCGCGCAATCCAGCCGGGGGAAAATCTCCAGTCGGCGCTGGTCCCAAAAGTGAATGTGTCGCGCCAGTTTTGCGGAATCGTCTTGTCGACACCGGGTAGGGATTGCGGGGTGTCCAGCACCAGCGTCTCGAAGCGAGAGAACTGCAGCCATTCCGCTGACGCCTGCAGTCGGACGGCTTCGCACGCCTGAATCCCATAGCCGACGCTGAGGATTGTTGGGTACCGGATCTGACTCGCAAAATCGGCCTTTACGAGACCTCCCGGAACCCCCGGGGTTCCGTGGGATTCGAAGCTGCCTTCGTAGTCCACATTCATCGGAGTGCGGGCCACGAAGGCGAGCCGGTGACGCTCCATGAATTGCCAGGTGATGCCGGCGTTGCCGCCGATGCCTACACCATCCCCTTCCGCCTTCAGCACACCATCGGGGATCGCCGGGTTACTGAGCACCAGTTTCCACGGGTAGTACTGATGCAACTCCAGTTGTGACCACATCACATCCAGACCCGCGCCGACGTGGAGACCCTCCGCGATTCGGTAAGCGGCGGTGGGATTGAAATTCATCGTCTTGAGATCGGCGAGATGGGGCGCGGTATAGCGGAAGGCACTGTCGTCTTCCCATTTCACCGAAAGGCCATAGGGCACGGTAACAGCAAATCCAAGGGCAAACCGATCATTCGCAAGAGGTCCCCCGGTAAAGACGTGAGGCAATATTTTCCACGGATCGCGGGTTTCGGCAGTACCACCGTCCAAACCTTTGAAACTTGCTTCGTGATGCACCAGAGTCGGCTCCAAGGAGCCTTCCCAGGATTTTAAGTCGAGTAGATTTGCGGGATTGTGGGCGACGGCACTGGCATCGTCCGAATACGCGATTCGGGCTCCCGAATTGCCAAGGCCGGACGCACCGATTGTTGGGCTGCGGATTCCTTCTGCGAACGGACGTACGATGGCGAGTGAGGCCGACGTAAAAAGAAGAGCCTTTCGGATTCGTTTCCCGTCCCTTCCGACACCGAAAACGCGCCGCGGTGCGATCCAGCAGTTTGGAGTCATAATGCTTCAATGACCGGAAAATCGAACGACGGCAAGACAGAATAGATTATTAAGAAAGTCTAATCGACCATTTCACGCTTTCCAATTGCTACTTAATCTGGTGTAGCTTCCTCGGTTCCGGCGTGCCTCCTTAGAAAGGCGGACGTTTTCTTAAGCGGAGTCTCAGAATGACGAGAGAGAGCGACGATGTAGGATTTTGCTCATGGCGAATGTAATTCAGAATCAAATACTCACGGGAGATCGGGAAAGCTTTATCACCTGCCGCAATAGCCAGGGGGGCGAGGTGAGAGCGACCGCCGTACGGTTGACCCGTTTTACTGCCGTCTTCGAAGTTTACAATCCGTACAGCATTCTTCAGTTGTCTGAAGTTCTCGGTGAATTTCGGATTATTGTCGCGGATCGGTGCGTCTATGCCGGCCGGGCGGTGGTCAGCAACCTTGTTAACACGGGCATCATGGTGCTCTGCGAGGCGACGCTCGACGAGTCCTGGCTGGACGTGGATGTTTTCTCGCCGATCACGCAACCGGACCGGTTGCGGCAAGAGTTTGAAGTGTTCATGTCGGAGTGGCAGAAGACCCGGGCGGTCACTCCGGAATTCAAGGTGGCCGTCGCGGATTTTCAGACGTTGCTTATGGATCTCCGAGGATTCCTGGACCAAGTCGAGCTTGGAGTTCGATCCGAGCCGATGGGGACGCGGGCGGAAATGGAGCGAACTGTTCTCCGGGACTTGGAGGGGCAGATCGTGCCGGAGGTGGACGGGTGGCTGCAACGGTTTGACGTGGCCGCGGGGCAGGTGGGAGACGAGGTGAGGCCTGCCCACCGCGCCTACGCCCGCCGCCAACTCCATCCGTTGGTCATGTGTTCACCCTTCGTTTATCGAACCTTTCACAAGCCGCTTGGCTATGCGGGAGATTACGAGGTAGTGAACATGATCCTGCGGGATCCGCACGAGGGAGCGACCATGTTTGCCAAGATGGTGAACGTGTTTTTCCTCCTGGGCCCTCCGGCCATCGCTCATCGGAACCGGATCCAACTGATGAAGCAACGGTTGGTTGACGAAACGCGCCGCGTGACGGCCTTGGGCCGCCGGATCAAGATCCTCAACCTCGGGTGTGGCCCCGCCCGCGAGGTCGAGGAGTTCATGATGGAGGAGGAACTATCCGACCGAGCGGATTTTCAGCTGCTGGATTTCAACCCGCAGACGATTGAGTATACCCGCAATGTGCTGACGCAGGCTCGTGTAAAATATGGCCGAACCACGAATCTGACCTTCGAAGAGAAGTCTATCAACCAGCTCCTTAAGGAGGCGATCCGCCCGGAGACGGTTCTGCAAAAGGGAGCGTACGATTTCGTCTACTGCGCTGGGTTGTTTGATTACGTCTCCGATCGGGTTTGCAAACGGCTGACCGACCTCTTCTTCGAATATCTCGCTCCCGGGGGGCTCATGCTCCTGACCAACGTGCACGCCGGCCGTCCCTTTCGCCAGCTGATGGATTTTGTACTCGAGTGGCACCTGATTTATCGCGATGCCGAGCAGATGAAATACCTCTTGCCGCCATCGAAGGTGCCGCTGGAATTTGAGGTGCGCGCGGACCCGACCGGGGTCAATGTGTTCCTTGAGGTTCGCAAGCAAAAGCCTGTCTGACCATGGTGTCCGCGGCATCCGACATCCGAACAGCCTATGCCGATTATGATCGGCAGATTGGTGTGGGGCGTATTCGGGTGGGAGTCTGGCTGGCGATGCTCCTTCTCCCGTTGGGGGCCATTGCCGACCTCGTCGTCTTTCCGGATCTTGCGCTGACATTTTTTCCGATTCGTTGCCTGGCTGCGGCGATGATGTCCCCGTTTCTCCTGCTGATTCGGACGGATTGGGGGCAGCGAAATTATCGCGCCCTGGGTGTAATCCTCGCAATGTGTCCGGCCCTGTGCATGATCGTCCTGATCGCCTTGGCGGATGACGCCCCCTCGACCTATTACGCCGGGCTCAATCTCGTCCTGCTCACGATTGGCTTAGTGCTTCGCTGGACATTGGTCGAGAGCCTGATCGGCTTCACCATTGTTGTCCTGCTCTACAGCACGGTCTGCTGGACCGCTCCCGGAACAGCCCAGTTTAGATTCTTCTTTAACAATATCTATTTTCTCGTCTTGACCGGCACCATTGTGGTTACGGGAAACCACCTGCAGAGCCAACTGCGTTTCCGGGAATTTGCCTCAAATCACCAGTTGGACCTGAGTCGCCGCGAGCTGGAAAAATCCAACAAACGGCTGATGGAATTGGATGAGTTAAAGGGGCGCTTTTTCGCCAACGTCAGCCATGAACTCCGCACTCCCCTCACTCTCCTCATCGCCCCGCTCGAGTCTCTTCGGGGCCGTATCGGTGCCTCGGTCGATGCCCAGTCCCGTGACTGGCTGGACACCATGCACGCGAACGGAATGAGGTTGTTAAAGCTCATCAATGACCTCCTGGACCTCGTTCGGCTCGATACGGGACGGCTTCACCTCGATACGGTGCCAATCGAATTGGGAGATTTCTTCCGAGGATTGCTCAATTCCGTCAATTCCGCCGCCCAGGAGAAGGGAATTAGGCTCGATTGCGACGTGGATGCGAGCCTGACCGTTATCTATGCGGATCTCGACAAGATGGAAAAGGTGTTCCTGAACCTGCTCTTCAACTCGGTCAAATTTACCCCGGCCGGAGGCTCCATTCGAATTTTAGCCCGAGCCGAGAGTGACTTCGCGATGATTCAGATCATCGACACCGGGATGGGGATTTCGCCCGAAAACGCCCCGCATATTTTTAATCGGTTCTGGCAGGTGGACACTTCGGCGAATCGGAAATTTCAGGGAACTGGGATCGGATTGGCCTTGGTGAAGGAACTCGTTGAAGCCCACGGTGGAACGGTCGAAGTGCGCAGTCAGCCCGGGGCCGGAACTACGATGGTGGTGATGATTCCGATCGGGACGCCGAAAGTGCGCGCAACGAGCACGGCAGCGTTCCCGACGACCGGGGTCACCGCTCAAGGAGCGGCCGTTGCACCGACCCTGGAGATTGCGGCACCCGAGGCGCCTGGGTCCGGTGAGGAGGTCCGGGGTGGCATCGAGCCGGAAGTGGTCGAACCGGAAAACGCATGGATGGTGAGTCTTTACAAACGCGCAAGTCTCTTCACGGCATTGCCACAGGCTCGTGACGCGCTTCGTGTGCAGATGCCGGTCGGCATACGAAAACGGGTGCGCCTACTCATTGCTGAGGATGAGGCCGACATGCTTCGTTTCCTGAGGTCCCAATTGGATGACCAGTACGAAGTGATTGAGGCGGTGGACGGAGACCAGGCAGTCACCCTGGCGACACAGTATCTTCCGGAAATTATTCTTTGCGATATGATGCTGCCGGAAAAGGATGGTCTTCAGGTTTGCCGGGAGCTCCGTGCACGGGCATCGACGAAAGCCCTGCCATTTCTAATGTTGACGGCGCGCGCGGATGACGAAACGAAGCTCCGGGCGCTCGCGGCTGGGGCTAATGACTTCCTAACCAAACCGTTTTCATCGACGGAACTCAAGGTTCGGATCAAGAACCTGGCGGACACTTATAAACTGCAACAGCAATTGGAGTGGCAGAATCAAAAGCTCGAATCAACCAACGAAGACCTGAAGGATGCGTTGCAGGAGCTTAAATCTACCGAAGTACAGCTGGTTCAAGCCGAAAAAATGGCTTCCCTCGGTCGCATGAGCGCGGGGATCATTCACGAAATTAATAACCCCCTTAACTTTGCCCGGACCGGTCTTCATATGCTCTCCCGTCAGGCACCTCATATTCCCAGTCCAGAACGAGGGAATTTCGATGAGACAATCAAGGATATCCAGGACGGCATCAGCCGTGTGGCGGGAATCGTCTCGGATATGAGGAGTTACACCCATCCCCAAGGCGCGGGCACGGAAGACGTCGACCTTAAATCGTGCGTCGAAGCGGCGCTGCGGTTCCTCGTGGCGGAACTGAAGGATCGGGTTGTCGTTTCAGTCGAGATTCCCACGGGGATGACGTTGCGGTCGGATCGGAATAAACTCATGCAGGTATTTACCAACCTGCTCCAGAATTCGTCGGATGCTCTCAAAGCCCGTGAAGAAGCGCCGGGGGAGGGTGAGCCGGCGCGTATAACCATCACCGGTGAACTGTGCGAGGATGGGCGGCGCATCCTTCGCTTTTGGGATAATGGCACGGGGATCTCCGAAGGCAATTTGGCGAAGGTGTTTGACCCGTTCTTTACGACCAAGGAGGTGGGACATGGCACCGGTTTGGGATTGAGTATCAGTTATCGGATCGTGCGCGATGCGGGAGGGCATATTACAGTGCGGAGTGAGGAAGGTCGTTTCTGCGAATTTTCCTTGGAGTTTGGACCCTCCGTACCGGATATTCCGCGGACAGCAGCTGCGGGATTGAGCCACCAGTCTTAGAGATTATTTTTATGGAAAACTTTTACGATTATAAACGATTCGCGGTGCTGTATGTCGACGACGAGGAAATGTCGCTCAAATACTTTTCCCGCGCCTACAGCGAGTCGTTTCGAATCCTGACGGCATCGACCGCCGAGGAGGGCTACGCACTGTTGCAAAAGCATGGTGATGAGATCGGCGTCATCATGTCTGACCAGCGAATGCCCGGAATGAAGGGCGTCCAGTTTCTCGACAAGGCCCGCCAGTTTCGGCCGCGGATCATCCGGATCCTCGCCACCGCGTTCTCTGATCTGGACGCGGCGATCGATGCGGTCAATACCGGCGCCATCTATAAGTATATTACCAAACCTTGGGATGTATCCGAGCTCGAAATAACCCTGAAGCGCGGGCTTGAATTCTTCCTCGTACAACGGGAACGCGATACGCTGATGCGGGAGAAGCTATCTGCATTGCATGGACTCGTGGTGACGGACCGGGTCCTCAGCCTGGGTGTGCTGGCCGCAGGGTTGAGTCATCTGGTCCAGAATGGCATGGCCGCAGTCAACGCCTTCCTCGATCTGGCACCGGATCGGTTGACGCGCGATAACATTGATCTGGTGCAATTGCGCAATCCGCAGCTGTGGCGGGAGTTCCACCGTCAGGTCAAGTCTCGAGTCAAGTTAGCGATCGATCTCTTGGATGATCCGGAGCGCGCGGAGCCGTATCCGCCGTTCCGATTTGATTCGAAATTGGTGGTGGCGACGGTGATTCAGGAGGCGATTGACAGTTGTCGAGAGGATCTCCGCGCACGTTCCATCACGGCACAAATTGAACCCGGTGGCGAGACTGCGGCGTTGGCGGCGGATGGCGTGAAGTTCCACCGCTTGTTCAAGCATCTATTGAGAGTCGAATTGATGCATCTCGCGGATGGTGCCAGTGTTCAATTCGCCGTCAGTATGGATGGAGCGGAGATCACGGTCCAACTAACGGACAACAGCTCCGGGCTGCCGCAGGACGCCATCTTGTCCCTCTTTGACCCGCTGCACCCTATTCAAGGTAAACAGCAGGAACTCGCCATTTATCTCCTGGCATGCTATTTCATCGTTTACCATCACGGTGGGCGAATTGCGGTGCTTTCTTCGGAGAAAGCGCCCCGTTGGCAGATTACGTTTCCGCTGAATCCCATCATTTCATCGGCGGACAGTGACAGCGAAAACTTTGTGGTGTCGGCAATGGGCAACGAGCGCCTTTGGGAAAAGCTATTGCCGCAGGGCTAAACCCGGGAGCTGCACCTTGAACCGGCGACGGAATGTCAACAGGACCCTCTCCCCCGTTTTCAGGTAGCACTCGCGCGTGCCTTCGCGAGAACCTCTTTCCGCTGACTCAGGCTGCGGAAGAACTCAAAACCTTCCCGACAGCGTCGGACGAAGATGCTCTTATCCTCGAGCATCGTCTTGATGATGCGCAGGATTGGACCCGATCGCAGATAGTACCCCCGGTAGAACCGATCCACCGATTCGAAGATTTCCTCCTTGGAAAGACCGGGATACTCGAGCGTGCTTTGTTGAAAGCCGTCGGGGTGGACGATGTCGGTTTTATCTTTCTTGGCGAACCATCCATTCTGGCGGGCCATTTCGTATAGCTCGGTCCCCGGGTAGGGAGCAGCGAGCGACACTTGGAGGCTAAAGACATCCAGCTCCTGTGCAAAACGCATCGTTTCCTCAATCGTTTCCCTGGTTTCCACCGGGAGCCCAAGGATAAACGTGCCGTGAATCACCACACCGGCCTTGTGACAGGCCTTGGTAAACTGCCGCATCTCGCGGGTGGTCACACCTTTCTTGATCCGTTTGAGGGTTTCTTCGCTTCCGGATTCGTAGCCGACCAGGAACAATCTCAGGCCGGAGTCTTTGAAAAACCGGATGGTGTCGTACTCCAGGTTGGCCCGACTGTTGCAAGACCATGGCACTCCGAGCGACGTCAGTTTCGTTGCGATGTCGCGTGCCCGGGGAAGATTGGCCGTGAAGGTATCGTCATCGAAGAAGAACTCCTTCACCCGGGGAAACAGCTTTTTCATGTAGGCCATTTCGGCCGCCACATTGTCCGCCGATCGCACCCGGTACTTATGTCCGCCAATGGTCTGTGGCCAAAGGCAGAACGTGCACTGGGCCGGGCATCCGCGCCCGGTGTACATTGAAATGTAAGGATGCAGCAGGTAACCGATGAAATACTTCTCAATTTCCAGATCCCGCTTGTACGTGTCCGCAACCCAGGGAAGCACATCCATGTTGTTGATCAGTTCTCGCTCCGGGTTATGGATGATTTTTCCGTCCTTCTTAAAACTCAGTCCAGCAACTGTTTCCAGCGGGCGTCCTTCACAAACTTCCTTGCAAGTAAAGTCGAACTCCTTGCGACCGACCCAGTCGATCGCAGGGGATGCCTTCAAGGTTTCGGTCGGTAGTACTGCGGCATGGGCCCCGACAAATCCGACGGTCGTGCCCGGGCGCTGCGCTTTAATAGATTCGGCAATCTTGCTGTCGTTTTTAAGGGTCGGAGTCGACGTATGGATGATGACATGATCGTAGCCGGCGGCGATTCGGAGGCACTCCGTTGCGGTGATATCGTGCGGCGGGCAGTCCAGCAGGCGGGAGTTGGGGACGAGTGCAGCGGATTGGGCCAACCAAGTGGGATACCAGTAACTTGTCACTTCCCGCTTGGCCTGGTAACGGGCACCGGCGCCGCCGTCGAAACCATCGAAGGAAGGCGGCGAAAGAAAAAGCGATTTACTCATCGCGAAAAGTCAGGAGTTTGCGAAGGCGACAATCCAAGTGCGAATGTCGAACGCTCAGTCCTTACTTCGGCTCGGTCTCAGTTTTTCGGAGCGAAGAAACTTTCGCCAGGAGTTCTTCTCGCTGAGTCGTCCCACCCTTGCTGGCGGTGGTTCCACACCCGCCTCCATCGGAGGGCGCTTCCGAGTGCGCTTCGTGAGTGATCGGTTCGGCGGTCAGTGCATTCCCTCCACGGGCGAAGGCGGATTTCCGCTCTCCCAATTCTTGGTTCACGGCCGCTTTCGCCTCAGCGAGATGTCCCTTGCCGATTGAAACACCGGTAAAAGCGACAACTTCGTTCCCTCGGGCGTACCGTTCCGGGCGGGCCCCGAAGTTGTATTTCATGTTCTTCCAATTATCCCCCCGCTGGTAGTTCGTACCCAGGGCACCACTGGGGTCGTAGCCGCAATGGACCATACAATTCTCGCACCGCGGATCCCGAGCAACCCCATCAACCACGCCGTATTTCTCCCAATCCACCTTGGATAGCATCTCTGCGTAGGATGGATAGTGGCCGTCGGTCATCAGGTAGCAGGGAGCCTTCCATCCACGGACGTTGTAGGTGGGAATCGCCCATGCCGTGCACGTCAACTCTCGCTTTCC
This sequence comes from Akkermansia muciniphila, assembly GCA_945861565.1. GTDB lineage: Bacteria > Verrucomicrobiota > Verrucomicrobiia > Limisphaerales > UBA9464 > SIBK01. The sequence goes on along the minus strand of CAMAUY010000015.1, from coordinate 38,576 downwards.
CGACAGAAACTCTTGGTACACTGGGGTTCCAAAAATGGTGAACATCTTTCCCCAACGCTCAATGTCTTTGAATTTTTCGCGCGTCATTTCGCGCGTCAGAAAGAACGCCGCCGGATCTTTCCCCAGCCGTTTCACCATGTCTTTCTTGGCAGCATCATAGTCGTACCCCGGCGAAATGGTGTGTCCGTCCACGTTCAACCAGCTGAGGTACTTGAACATATCCTCCAACTCCTTGACGTCAGTCTCCTTGTAGACTGTTGTGTTGGTTGCCACTTGGAATCCAAGAATCTTGGCCATCCGAATCGCCGCGATGCATTCCTTAAAGACGCCTTCTCGCTCAACGATAAGGTCGTGGGTGTACTCCAGGCCATCGACATGCACATTCCAGTACATCCACCTCGACGGCCGGATCGTCGACTTCTTCCGGGCCGCATCGTCCGCATGGCGGATCTGTTGCGCCTCCTTTTCCGAGACCAAATCCTCCTGGACCAATTCCTTCAGCCGGCCGTCCATGTCTGGCGTCCAGTTTGCCGCCATATACTCCCGCATTTTTTTCCGCATGAACATACCATTCGTGCAGATGTAAATTATCCGCCCCTGATCGCGCAGACCGTCAACCAGCGCCTCAATGTGAGGATAGATAAGGGGTTCCCCGCCACAGATGGACACCATCGGCGCTTCGCAGTCCATCGCGGCGGCGAGGCACTGATCGAGGGGTACCATATCCTTAATACTGGTCGAGTATTCGCGGATACGGCCGCACCCGGTGCAGGTGAGGTTGCACGTATGCAGCGGCTCGAGCTGCAGGACCATGGCGAACTTCGGGGTTCGCTGAATCTTGTGCTTGATGATGTGACTGGCAATCTTAGTCGTCAGCGCCAAAGGGAAACGCATGGGAGTGTATGGGAAAGTCGGTGTGGGGGGTGTGAAGCCGGGAATTTGAGGGCTAGAGCCGGGCGGGAACGGGTGTATCGGTGGTTGAGATCAAGCGCGGTCGCGGATTTTATTTTTTAAGAGCCCTGGCAGATAATGTGCCGCGGGAGAGGCACTTCCCGAGGCATCAATGCCGCCCGAGCCGGTGGTTATTGCCATCCCGGCGGGCGTCAACATCGTGCACCAGACCCAATTGGCCAAATTCATCGGCGCATAATAAGGGTGATCAACCGGCCTGCAACCGGCAAATTGAGCTTGGCGGGACTGCCTTGACCCAGGATTTGCCGGGGCTCGCTCGCATCTCCCTTTTGAATTGCGGTGAACGATCGGTTGCGTTGCAGAGCAAATGTGACTTCAGACTCACCAAAATTGTCCGTACCGTTGGCGTATGACAATTGCTGAACTGCAGGCCAACGAGGAGATTCGCCAGCGGGAGTTTCCCGTCTGCGCCTCGAAGGTGTTCCTCTCGCATGCCGGGGTATGTCCGCTACCACGCCGCGTCGCGGACGCCATCGCCCGCCATGCGGACGATTGCACGCGAGGGGACCAGGAGGATGCCGTTCCGAAGGAGTTCACGGCTGAAACACGATCGCTAGCCGCTTCGCTCATCCAGGCACGGCCCGACGAAATCGCTTTCGTCGGCCCCACCTCCCTGGGGCTTTCGTTCGTGGCTGGGGGGTTGCCCTGGCGCCGCGGTGACAACGTTTTGGTGTATTTCAATGATTACCCTTCCAACGTTTACCCGTGGCTGGCCCTGGCAGAACAGGGTGTTGAGGTTCGGTACCTCAATATTCGGGAGTTGGGCAAAATTCGCCTCGTCGATGTCCAAGGGCAGGTCGATGAAAACACCCGCCTCGTTGCCCTCGCTAGCTGCCATTACATCAGCGGATGGCGCATCAATCTGGAGGCCATCGGGAAGTTCCTGCGTTCGCGGGATATTCTTTTTTGCGTCGATGGCATTCAAACGTTGGGGGCCATGCCACTGTCGGTCAGAAACGTGGATTTCTTGGCAGCCGATGCCCATAAGTGGCTGCTGGGACCGTGCGCCGCTGGAATCCTCTACGTCCGGCGTGAGGTGAGGGACCGTCTCCGTCCCATCGTCCATGGCTGGCATAACGTTCGATCCCCGAATTTCCTGACGCAGGAGGACATGCGGTACCGGCCCGATGCCGGCCGGTACGAGGCCGGCACTCACAATTTCGCGGGAATCTTCGGTCTGCGGGCCGCGCTCGAACTCATCCATGAATATGGGATTACGGAAATCGGGCTCGACTTGGTGCGCAAGCGGATGAGCTTGGTTGAAGCGTTGCACCAGCGAGGGTATACCGTGCTGCAGCCGGCGCCTCCGCCGGACAATATCGGCGCGATCGTGAGTTTTTTCCGTCCCGCGACGGACATGAGTGCAATCCACTCGCGCCTCTTGGACGCCGGTGTAGTCAGTTCCCTGCGAGAGCTGCCGGACCACACCGTGGTTATCCGATTTTCCCCACATTTTTATAATACCGATCGCGAGTTGGAGCGGGCGGTGTCGTTGCTTTGACCCCGGTACAGCGCCTCCGAAAACCGCGTCCTCGGAGCGCGGTGACAACATTCCGTCCTCGGGCACGCGTTACCGCAAAACGTGGATTTGCTTTGGCTCGGTTCCGCTCAGAGTCTCAGTTTTAAGAGTCCCACCTCCAACGCGAGGGCTTCCTGCACATTGGTATGGAGAATCCGCTGGGTCGATTCCCATGCATCCAGGTTTTGGCCGGCCTCGGCCGGGTGTAGGCGCACGGCGACGCGTTGGGTCGATTCGAGGTATTCCGGGAACCGGAGCAACTCCGACGGCAATCCGTGGACCACGAGCCAAAGATCCCGCAACCACCAGTGGATGCCGGATAGAAGTTCGCCGCGCTTCCGACGGTATTCTGATTCCACGGCGGCGTTCAATTCCGTCTCCCATCGTTCGCGCTGGGCTGGTTCGGCATCCGGAAAGCGGACGAGCGGTGACTGTTCCTCCAGGCTCTTTTCGAGACTCTCGCGAGTGGTGGCCAAGGCGTTGGCAAGTTCCGCCAGGATTCGATAACGGTTGAGGACTCCCCCAGTTTCCTTCGCCGCCGCCGCACTAAAGGATGCCACCCAGCACAGGACAGTGTCGTTCAACGCGCCGCCCTCGCCGCCAAAGCTAAGCCGGAGGCAGCGGGAAAGAACCGTTTCCAAAAGTCGGTCGGGTTCCGTGCTCAGCAATATGAGGATCGAGCCCGAAGGGGGTTCTTCCAACGTTTTCAAGAATGCATTAGCGGCGCTACTATTCATCCGGTCGGCCGCCACCAGTATTCCGATTTTGTGCGCCGCCTCATGGGCTTTCAAACTCAGGGCCTGCGTCAAGGCGCGGGTCTGATCGGCCTGGATCTGCCGCATTTTCGATTCGGGTCGAATCCACCCTACGTCCGGGTGCTGGCGAGTCGCAATCCGGCGGCAGGTTGAACAGCGCCCGCAAAACGCAAGCGCCAGACCGCTCGCACCGCGCCTGGGCGGCTCCTGACAGTTCAGTGTGCTCGCGAGTGATACCGCTTCGCCTTCCAAGAAATCCAGGCTGTCGCCCGTGAAAAGATAGGCATGGCCCAAGCGGCCCCGGTCGAGACTGCGCTGGAGCAATTCCCGTGCGGTGGAGGAGTGATCAGGGATGCCTGCGAGCATTCAAGTCCGATCGTGAGCGGAGGCGGGCGGAGGAACAAGAGCGGAGATTCGAGTGCGCGTTTTTCCTGTCCCGAACCGGGCTGGATGATTTACTTCCGGCATGAATTCGTCCGCCAATCCTTATGCAGACCTCGTTGTTGGCTACGCCCGGCTTTTTCGGGATGGAAAAAACTATCCGCTCGGTGGAGTTGCCCCCGGTGCTCGTCCGGACCCCTCTGGAGACGCTCCGAGAGCGCTGATTTTTTCGCCCCATCCGGATGACGAATGCATTATCGGCGGACTCGCACTCCGACTGCTCCGGGAATCCGGGTGGAAGGTGATCAACGTCGCCGTCACTCAGGGCAGTGCCCGGGCACGCCAGGCGGAACGTTGGCAGGAACTTCAGAATGCCTGTCGCTTTCTGGGGTTCGATTTGTTGCCAACCGCTCCAAACGGCCTTGAAAAGGTGAATCCGAAAACACGCCAGTCGGAACCTGCGACGTGGGAACCCATGGTTAAAGTCATGGCGGGGATTCTGAGGAATGAGCGGCCCAGGGTGATTTTTTTCCCGCATGAACACGATTGGAACAGCACCCATATTGGAGTGCATTTCCTCGTGATGGATGCGCTGCGGGCGATGGGATCCGAACCGGCCGAGACGCTGCATCTCGTCGAAACCGAGTATTGGGGACAGATGGTGGATCCGAACTTGATGGTTGAATGCAGCGCTGGCGACGTTGCGGACTTGGTAACGGGTGTTTCGTTTCATGTGGGGGAGGTGAAGCGCAATCCGTTCCATTTGCTGCTCCCGGCCTGGATGCAGGACAATGTCCGCCGCGGCAGCGAGTTGGTGGGGGGACAAGGGGAGGCGGCCCCGGACTATAGCTTTGCGACCCTGTACCGGCATCGTCTCTGGCGGGACGGACATCTGGAGAACGTTTCAAATTCTGACCGGAAATTGGGAGCACTGCAACCGCCGGGAGCACGGTTTGAAAAAGTGACAGGATCAGTATCTCGTTAACTCAATCAGACCTGTTACTTTTTCGATAAATTCGACCCGATAAATTCGGAGCGGGTGGGGGCTCGATCCGCACCGCGACATCGTGGGAACCATCGGAAGAAAAAGTGACAGGTTCAAATTGATAGCAGGCATTTGCTTATCGCTCCGCGGCTACTGGGAACTTCATTCTCGAAATCGTATGAAATACAGCCTTCTACTTATCGGCATCGCCTCCGCTCTAGTGGCTAACGGTGGGGACTTGGCGAAGCCTGCACTGCGAACAGATCCTTCTCCAGCCTCGTCGAAGGGTTCGGTACCTGCTTGGTTTCAGGGTGTTTGGTCACGGGACTGGATCGATATTAAGGGCAAACCGCGCGACGAATCGACACTGGTTCGAGACGTGCAGACTCCGATCCTCTATGGCGATGTGCGCATCCCAGCCGACCGACCGAGTTTTCCTCACGCCAATTCGCTAGCCGATCTGACCGATCAAGAGCTTAGCACGCTGTTTCAACAGAACGGATTTTCCGGTTCCACTTCACTCAAAGGCAAGATCGCCAGTTGGACCTTCGACATCATCTATCCGCCCCCGAATGGCGGAGACATCGGGAGGCTGGAACAAGTTGGCCCCAGCACTGTTTACGAATACGCACCTGATAACTCTTGGATGGAATCATGGTGGTTGCTCTCAGATGGCGACGGGAAGTTTCTCGGGGTTAAAGTGACAACATTCGCCTCTGGCGTCGAGCGCACGGACCGGATTTTGACAGTGGCGGGCGATCATTTCGTATTTGCACGAAATCGCTCCAAGGATCTTCCTCCAGCCAAGTCTTTCTCTGACCTCATCGCGAAGACCCACGCCAATCGCGCCACCATCATCGAATACCTCGATTGTGAGTTGTCGTATGGACTTGTGCGCGGCGGCAAAATTCCTTGGGAAATTCAGCTTTCAACGTTCCCGTGGAAAGAAGGCAAGCGGCTCGAATTCGCCAACGAGATCGCGATCAGCGCTTCAACTGGAAAACTGGAGCCGAGAATAAGCGTCCGCCCGGGCGAAAAGTGGACCTTTCCGGTGAACACGATGAAAATGGATGATCTCAAGAAATTGTTTCCTACCCGGACCGTTCGTTAAACCCATCAATTCGAAATGAAAAGGACCACCAGCAGGCCGCCCAATTCGTAAATCGTTCGGGATGGACGCGCCTGGGCGGCGGCGATCGAATTTGCTTTGCTTGAATGTCAGCCTTTGAAACGGTTGTTGTTCAATTCGGCCGCACGCCGGTCGGTCGTGTCGCTGGTTGAATTCTGTTCGTGAGCAACTCTACTCAGGCCGAGCGCATTTTTGTCATCGGCAGCAATTCTTTTTCGGGTGCGAGCTTTGTCGACTACGCCTTGTCTCTCGGGGCGGTTGTGGTCGGCACCAGCCGTTCTCCGGAGTTGGCGTCGTGCTATCTTCCCTACCGATGGCGGACAGACGGGGGGCACCTGAGTCGATTCCGATTTGAGCAGTTGGACTTGAATAAGGACACGGACCGTATTGCGCGGGCGATTGACGAATTTCGACCCGAGTATGTCATCAATTTCGCCGCCCAAAGCATGGTGGCAGAGAGTTGGATTCACCCCGAGCACTGGTATCAAACGAATGTGGTCGCGAATGTCCTTCTGCATGACAAAATCCGCCATTTTTCATTTCTCAAGAAGTACGTCCATGTGTCGACTCCCGAGGTTTACGGCAGTTGCAGCGGTCTGGTCCCGGAGACGGCACCGTTGAATCCAAGCACGCCCTACGCGGCTTCTCGCGCGGCGTGCGACCTGCATTTGGCGACATTTCTGAAGCAGTGGAAATTCCCCGTGGTTTTTACTCGGGCTGCCAACGTCTATGGTCCGGGACAGCAGCTTTACCGGATCATCCCGCGCACGGTATTTTTTGCCAAGACCGGTCGCCGCCTGCAACTGCATGGTGGCGGTCATTCCGTCCGGTCTTTTATTCACATTCGAGATGTCGCCGACGGCACTCTGCGCGCCGCTCGTCAGGCGCCGCCGGGGGAGATTTATCACCTGTCTACCGCTCTGAATATTTCCATCCGCGAAGTGGTTGAGCGGATTTGTCAAAGGCTCGGAGCGAAATTCTCTGACGTTGTGGAGGTCGTTGGCGAGCGTCCCGGCAAGGATGCCGCCTATTTGCTCGACAGCTCAAAAGCCCGCCAGACCCTGGCGTGGAAAGACACGATTCCGTTGGATCAGGGAATCGATGAGACCATCGGATGGATCGAGCAGCACCTGGATGCACTCAAACAAACCCCGTGCGATTACATTCACAAACCTTGATATGCCCCTGAGAATTCTTGTAACAGGCGGATTCGGCTACGTCGGCAGCCGACTCACGCCCCACCTGCTTCGTTTGGGACATCATGTCCGGGTCCTGGATTTGATGCTCTACACCGCGGCTGGCTTCGATGCGCTCAAACAGGACAAGTCTTTCCCGGACTGGAAGGGACGCTTCGAACTCGTCATCGGTGATATTCGCGACCCGAACGTGGTCGCGCAGGCAGTGGCCGGGATGGATGCGGTCATTCACCTGGCTGCGATTTCGAATGATCCAACCGGTGATATCGACGAGGTGCTGACGCGCCAGGTCAATTTTGACGCTGTCGGATTGCTGCTGGCGGCGGCGAAGAGTGCGGGTGTCAAACGCTTCATTAATGCTTCGTCCAGCAGCGTGTTTGGCGTTCGCGATGTGGCGGATATCGATGAATCGCTCGAGCCTGAGCCCATCACTTTTTATTCGAAATATAAAATGCTTTCCGAGTGGCTTATCACGGCGGCGTCTTCACCGACGTTTTGCACGGTGAATATCCGACCGGCAACCATTTGCGGTTATTCACCCCGGCAACGGTTTGACCTGACGGTAAACAAATTGACGGCGGATGCGGTGAGGAAAAAAGTGATCACGGTCCATGGCGGAGAGCAGCGCCGGCCCAACGTCGGGATTACCGACATGATCAACCTATACGGTCTGCTTTTGGAGGTGGATGCGAAGAAGCTCAACGGGCGGACGTTCAATTTCGGCTTTGAAAACCTCAAAGTCATCGAAATTGCCCAGGCCATTCAAAACGAGCTCAAGAGCCTCGGTGTCGAAATCCGGGTGACGGACACCCTGGACAAGCGAGATTACCATATTTCGTCGGCGAAAATCCTGCGGGAACTCGACTACAAGCCAGTCAGTTCAATCCGCGCGGAGGTGGCAAACCTGCGTCGAGTTCTTGCCGGCGGGGAATTTCCCGACGTGGACGCCGCGGAGTACTACAACATGAAATTCATGAAGATCTCGCGTTCCGCCAAAGCCTACGAATTCACGTCGCGTTAGAGCGCTTTGATCCTATGCGGCCGAGTCCACGGGTCAGCACTCCCGGTGCCGAAAAGGTGGTCGCCTTTGATGCGGCACCCGTTTTTTTTGATGCCCTGCGGCAGGCTGGAACCCGGGTCGTGCAGTCACACGGAGTCTTCGACCTGATTCACCCCGGGCACATTCTTCACCTTGAGGAGGCCCGCGCGCTCGGGGATGTCCTTGTGGTGACATTGACCGCGGACGCATTCGTGCATAAGGGACCCGGTCGTCCCTACTTCAACGAGCAATTGAGGACGCGCAGTCTCGCCGCCCTGGCCTGTGTCGATTACGTGGTGCTGTCGCCCCATTCAGGGGCGGTCGCGGCCATAGAGTGCATCCGCCCGGACATTTATTGCAAAGGCAAGGAGTACGAGGATCCGGACTTCGATCTCACGGGGGCACTCAAAGCCGAGCGTGACGCGGTCGAGCGCATCGGAGGGCAACTTCGCTATGCAGGGCCGATCAAATATAGCTCTACCCGGTTGCTCAATCATTTCTTCGATCATCTGAGCGGTCCGGTTCGTGAGTTCTGCGCTGCGCTCGCAAAGCAGTTTAATCAGCGCGAGTTTCACGATGCCGTCGAGAGTTTTCGCAAGTTGAAGCTGCTCGTGGTCGGCGATATAATATTTGATCGGTATTCGTATGTGAACGTCCAGGGGCTGACTTCGAAGAACCGCATCATCTCCGGACGTTTCCTTGAGGAGGAGACGCAATGTGGTGGGGCACTTGCGGTGTTCCGACATGTTAAGGAATTCGTTGAGGACGTGCGATTTGTGAGTTTATGCGGGACGGAACCCTGGGCCCAGGAGGAATTGCGATTACACGTGGCCCGCGAAGCGGACCGAATTATCCGTGATCGCGACTTCACCACCGTGGTGAAGCAGCGGTTTGTCGAGCCCGTTTCCGAGGGGAAGGAACTGAGCAAGCTTTTCGCGGTGAACTATCTGGATGCGCGGGCTCCCTCGGTTGAAATACAGGAAAAAGTCCTCGAACAGCTCCGGCGCGAAATTCGGGGCGTCGACGCCGTTCTGCTGCTCGATTTCGGGCACGGAATCATGCAGGAGCGAATTCGCGATTTTGTGCAGGCATCTGCCCCCTTTCTCGCCCTCAATTGTCAGACGAACTCGAACAACCATGGCTTTAACCTCATCACCCGGCAGTATCATCGCGCGGATGCCTTCACCTTGGATGTCCAGGAATTAGTTCTTTCCTGTGGGCGACGATCCCCAGATTTCCTGCTCGAACTGGAGACGCTGCGCAGCAAACTCAAGGCAACGTTCGGATGGTTGACACGGGGCGCCGCCGCAACGATTGGCGTGGCGGCGGGAAAGGATCCTTGCTTTTGTCCTCCCCTGGAGTACGACTTGGTGGATACGATTGGTGCCGGAGACGCCTTTTATTCATTGGCTGCCCTCGCCGCGGTCCGCCGGTTGCCGGTACCGCTCGCCACATTCCTCGGGCAACTGGCCGCCGCTCAAGCCGTAAAAATCGTCGGAAATGCGCATCCGATTTCGAAGCAGAAACTGGTGCAAGGCGGTAAATCTCTGCTTAATCTTTGAGGGGATCTAAGTGAAAACGATTGCTGCCATCCTTACCGAACAGCGCCAACCGTTGGTGATTGATGAGGTGGAACTGCCGTCGTTGAGCTACGGACAGGTGTTGGTGGAGATTCATGCCACCCGCATCTGTGGATCTCAAATTGGGGAGATTGATGGAGTGAAGGGACCGGATCGCTGGCTTCCGCATCTCCTCGGCCACGAGGCCGGCGCCACGGTTCTCGAGCTTGGCCCCGAAGTGCGCCACGTGAAAGTGAACGACCGGGTTGTTTGCCACTGGCGGCCGGGGCGAGGTATTGAGGCACGGGGGCCGATCTATACCTGGCGAGGCCGAAAGCTGAACGCTGGGTGCATCACGACGTTTCAGCAGTACGCCGTCCTTTCTGAAAATCGCCTGACTCCTGTGCCCGCCGATACCGATCTGGAGTTGTGTTGTTTGCTTGCGGACACGCTCACGACCGGATTTGGCGTCATCAACAACGATGCCGCGGTGAAGATTGGCGAATCGGTCGTCGTGATCGGGTGTGGAGGAATTGGCCTCGGCGTCGTCATGGGAGCCAAGCTTGTGGGGGCGCATCCCGTGATTGGCGTTGATCTGCACGACCCCAAGTTGGTTGTTGCCAAGGAACACGGAGCGACTCATGTCATCAACAGCGCCCGAGAAGATCTAATTTCCGCTGCGCGGCATATTTTGGACGGGGGGTTTGCCGATGTCGTCGTGGATGGTACCGGCAACCCAGGTGTGCTCGAGAAGGCATTTGAGCTCGCCGGACCCCAGGGGCGCTGCATTGGCGTTGGGGTCATGGGGCATGACCGTAAGTTGTCACTTAATACGTTGCCATTGCACATGGGAAAGGTATTGCGAGGTTCGCACGGCGGAGACAGCCGGCCGGCTGAGGATATTCCGCGCTACCTTCGCATGATTAAGGCGGGGTGTTTTGCATGGGCGGGTTTTGTCTCGCATCGCTGTGATCTTGCTTCCATTAACGACGCCATCGCCAGGATGCGTTGCGGCGAATCGGTTCACACCGTCATACATTTTCAGCCCGGGAAATAAATGAGTGCCCTACCGATGCCCGTAGCGATATCCCCCGCCGAGTTGCAGCGGCTCTCCCGGAGGATCCGATATAAGTTGATCGAAATGTCCCACCGTTCCGGGGCACCGCACTTGGGATCCGCGATGTCCTGCACCGACATCCTGGTTGCGGCCTACTTTGGGGGCGTCGTCCAGATTGACCCAAAGCAACCGCAGGATCCCGAGCGGGACCGGTTCATCTTGAGCAAGGGCCATGCCGCCTCCGCGCTTTATGTCACCCTCGCTGAACGGGGTTTCTTTCCCAGAGAATGGCTGGAAACATTTGCAACGCATGGAAGCCCGCTGGCCGAACAGCCCGCTCCCAATTGCGCACCCGGAGTTGAGCTTGCGACCGGTTCACTCGGCCACGGATTGCCCGTGGGGGTAGGCGCGGCCCTTGCCGCGCGGATTCACCAGCGTGACTACCGCGTTTTTGTGGTGATGAGCGACGGTGAATGCAACGAAGGATCCGTTTGGGAAGCGGCGATGTTTGCTCCCGCTTGCCGCCTTGATCGGCTGTGTGTCGTCGTCGATTACAACAAATGGCAGGCCACCGGACGGAGCAACGACGTGATGTCGCTGGCGCCGCTGGTCAAGAAATGGGAGGCGTTTGGATGGAGCGCAACGGAGGTGGATGGGCATGACGTCGCGGGGCTCGCGGCCAAAATGTCACGCGTTCCCGACGGGACTGGCCAGCCGGTTGCAATCATCGCCCACACCGTGAAGGGCAAAGGAGTGTCGTTTATGGAAGATGATAACAACTGGCACTATCGAATCCCGAAGGCGGCAGAAGTGGCGGCCGCAAGGAAGGAGCTGGGCGTAGAATGAGAAACGCCTTCGCCCAACAAATCACGGCTCTCGGAAAACAGGATCCGCGGGTTGTGCTGCTTTCCGGGGACATTGGCAACCGTCTGTTCGACGAATTCAAGGCGACGTGTCCGGGCCGTTTTTACAATTGTGGTGTTGCCGAAGCCAACATGATTGGCGTGGCCGCGGGTCTGGCGATGAACGGGCTCCGCCCGGTCTGCTATACAATTGCCCCGTTCGTGACTTACCGTTGCATGGAGCAAATCCGGGTGGATGTGTGTTATCACGACGTTCCGGTGACGATCGTGGGCACCGGTGCCGGTCTGGCGTACGCCTCATTAGGGGCCACGCACCACTCGTGCGAGGAGATGGGGATGCTGCGGTTGCTCCCCGGCATGTCCGTGCTGGCACCGGCGGACGAATGGGAGGTGCGCGCGGCGGTCAAAGCGGCGCTGAGGCATCCCCATCCGGTTTACATCCGGCTGGGTAAGAAGGGGGAACCCGTCGTTCATACCGCGGAGCCGGAATTCCGCATCGGCAGAGCCATACCGATGCGCTCCGGCGATGCAGTATGCCTCCTGGCCGCCGGCACTGTTCTCCCGATGTCGATTCTGGCGGCCGATATACTCGGGCAGCGGAACGTCTCGACGGCAGTTTATAGCGTTCACTCGATAAAGCCTCTCGACACGGAACTGATGGCGGCTGTGTTTGCCCGGTTCAAATTGGTTGCGACCGTCGAGGAACACAGTGTTTTAGGCGGCCTTGGCGGCGCGGTTGCCGAATGGGCGGGCGAGTTGCCCTCGCCACGACCTCGGCATCTGCGTTTTGGCACCGGCGATGAGTTTCTGCACGAGACGTGCGAGCAGGAGGAGGCGAGAGCGCATTTTGGGCTCACGGCGGTAGCAATCGCTGATCGAATAAGCAGATCTCTCGCTTCGTGATCGGTCGCCCGCCGTGATGCGCCTCGGAATCGACTTCGACAACACCATCGTCTGTTACGACGGTCTGTTCCATCGCGTCTGCGTCGAGAGGGGGCTGATTTCTGCGAGTGTGCCCACCAGCAAATCGGAGGTTCGGGACCATCTCCGCAGGGTTGGCCGTGAGGACGCCTGGACCGAGATGCAGGGATATGTCTATGGAGCGAGGATGGCGGAAGCGGCCCCGTACCCTGGTGTCTTGGAGTTTCTTGGCCAGTGTGTCCGCCTTGACCGCCCGATTTGCATCATCAGTCACAAAACTCGATTTCCGTTTCGGGGACCCGCGTATGACTTGCACGCAGCCGCAATGGGCTGGCTCGAACTGCACGGTTTTTTCGATCCCGAGCGAATCGGGCTCACCCGCGGGCAGGTGTTCCTCGAACTCACTGCTGACGCCAAGCTCGAACGGATTGGTCAACAGCGATGCACGCACTTTATCGACGATCTCCCGGAGTTCCTCTCGGCCCCGGCGTTTCCGCCTGCGACGTGCCGGATTCTTTTCGATCCCAATCGGCACCACGAGAAGGTGGGTACTTTCATCCGACTGGAATCGTGGGCGAGAATCGCCGAATTTTTCGGAGGCAAACCTTCTCAAGCGGAGATTTCGTCGACGGAAATCGAACGATTTCTACCGTTCCTCAGCCGTCACGGTATGGATGTGGGAGTGCAACTGACCCCGTTGCTGGAAGGCGGCAATAACCGCGTCTTTAGGGTCCACCACGCGGGAGGAGAGTGCGTTCTGAAGAGCTACTTTCGGAGCGGGAGTGATCCGCGGGATCGTCTGGGTGCTGAGCGTGCGTTCTTGGAATTCCTTTGGCAGCTCGGTGTTCGTCGAACCCCACAACCCCTCGGCTGGTCCGAGGAGAACGGCTGGGGACTCTTCAGTCTTATTCCCGGCCGGAAGCTTAGACCGGAGGAAGTGAATGGGAATCGGGTTGGCGAAGCGGTGGAGTTTGTGCTGGAAATTAACGAGCACCGATCCGATCCCGCGGCACGGGCACTCCTTCCCGCTTCGGAGGCCTGCTTTAGTGTGGGCGAACATCTCGCAACCGTAGATCGCCGCGTTGCGCGCCTGGAAGGAATCCCTCCCGAAACGGATGTCGACGCGGAAGCCTTGGAATTTGTTCGAGCGGAACTGGTCCCATTCTGGAATCGCATTCGCAAGGAGATCACCGGTCAGTCCAGCCTGGGCTTGGACCTGGCGCTTCCAAGCGATCTTCGGTGCCTTTCACCGTCCGATTTTGGGTTTCACAATGCATTGTTCGCGCCCGATGGCCGACTGCGCTTCATCGACTTTGAGTATTCGGGTTGGGACGATCCGGCCAAGCTGGTTTGCGATTTCTTTTGTCAGCCGGAGCTGCCCGTCGACCTTCAGCACTGGGACGCCGTCGTCCAACCGCTGGATAAGCTGTTTGGGGCCGCCGCCAACTTGCCTTCGAGGGCGGCGAGACTGCTGCCGGCGTATCAAGTCAAGTGGTGCTGTATCATTCTCAATCAGTTCATTCGGACGGAATCCGCCCGGCGACGTTTCGCTACCGGAGGGGAGCCGGCAGATCGGAAGCGCCTGCAACTTCTGAAAGCGCGCCAAGGCCTCGCGAAAGCGTTTGATCTTCTCGGACGGGTAGCCTAAAAAACCCCCCTCCGATCGGGACAGGATGGCACATATTGATTTCATCTCCGGGTTGCATAAAAAGGTGCAACGCGACTACCTCGCCCGAGTCAACGAATTTCCCAAGGCGGAGGCGGCGGCCGTCGCGAAGAAATGGGGCAGAGACTATTGGGACGGCGACCGAAAATTCGGGTACGGCGGGATGCGCTACGACGGTCGGTGGCGTGTCGTGGCGGCGGCCATGGCTAAACACTACGGACTCAAGGCGGGTGACCGGATTCTGGACATTGGCTGTGGCAAAGGTTTCCTGCTGCACGACCTCCATTTTGAGGTGCCTGGCGTCGAGGTGTGCGGAATCGATATCTCGGACTATGCCATCGAGAATTCGAAAGAGGAGGTGCGCCCGTTCCTCCAGGTTGGCAATGCGAATCGTCTTCCATTTCCCGACCAGAGCTTCGATTTTGTTTACTCGATCAACACCCTGCACAATCTCCCGTGCTATGATCTGGACAGGGCCTTGCGAGAGATGCAACGAGTCGGGCGGAATCATCGATACCTCTGTGTCGAGTCCTACCGGACGGAGCAGGAGAAGGTTAACTTGCTTTACTGGCAACTGACCTGCGAAGCGTTCAATAGCCCCCAGGGTTGGGATTGGTGGTTTAAACAGTGCGGTTTTACCGGCGATCACTCGTTCATCTACTTCGAATGAGAACGTCACTTTGTCAACGATGAGGATTGCCCAAAAAGACGTGCTCGTCCCAGAGGGAGCATCTTCACTCGGCCGGTTCCTGAGCTGAAATTGCGTCCGCACATGTTGCACAAATCGACCTCCTCGTGCGTGGGCGTACGTGGGGCTTCGGCTTCCTGGGGGATGATCGCCTATTTTCTCGAGTTTGTTGGCGCGTCGAGATTGCGGGCATATCCTTCTAATGCGGTTCCCTTTCGTTTGGTTGAGGCACCCTCGATGCGTTGGGCGAAAAATAAATCCAGCACCACCGGAACGGGATTCCGGTTCGAAAGGCACCATGGCGCAAGCCCGGATTCAAATTACTGAGCAATGGCCGCGGCTTTCCGTAGTGATGCCGAATTATAACCATGGTCGCTACCTGTCCAGGTCGATCGGCGCTTTGCTCGCGCAATCCGTCCAACCGGATGAGATCATTGTCGTGGATGATGCTTCGTCGGATGATAGCCTGGAAATTCTGGATGGATTAGCTCGCCGGCACGCGCATTTGAAAGTGGTGCGTAACGCGCGGAACTGCGGGGTGTTGCCGGCGGTCAATCGCGGGTTTCAAGTTTCGACTGGTGACTTGTTGTTTTTTTCCAGCGCGGATGACGAAGTGCGGCCGGGGTTCATCGAATCCTCAATGAAGCTCTGGGCACTGCGACCGGATGCAGCCTTGAGTTGCACGGCAAGCGAATGGCACGACGAGGCTTCGGGCTTGAACTGGATGATGGCGGCGGACATGGCCGCCCGGCCGGGATATCTTTCTCCGCAGGACCTTGTCCGGCTGGGGAGGCAACGCAAGCTGCTGATCGTCGCTCATTCGGCAATATTCCGACGAGAGCCCATGGCGGCAAGCGGTCAGTTCATTGCAGACCTACGCTGGCATTCCGACTGGTTCCTCTGCTATTCTACCGCCTTCCGGCACGGAATTCTCTATCACCCAGAGGCATTCTCGTTGGTTAACATGCACGCGACCTCCTATTACGGCGGTCGCGATGCGTTAGAGCACCAACGAGTGCTGTTGCGCATCCTCGAATACTTGAGTTCGCCGGCGTACGCGGACATTGCGAAAGTCGTGCGCGATAGTGCGATCCTGGGTGTTTTTGGTTCGGACATTGTGAAACTTTTGCAACGACACCCTGAACACCACCCGTTCCTTACGCCCTGGCTGCGGCTCATAGCCCTGCGCCGCAGCATCGAACTGACCGGCAAGAAGATTCTCCCCACCCCGTTGAAGCGACTCGTGCTTGCAATCCTTTATAGCGGCAAATGACATCTTGGCTAAACGCACATGAGTGAACCCCGCATTTCCGTTGTCGTGCCCAATTACAACCACGAGCAATATCTAGCGCGGTGCGTGAATGCACTGCTCAATCAATCCGTTCCACCGCACGAAATCATCATTGTCGATGATGCATCCACCGATCGCAGTCTCGACGTGTTGCGGGAGTACGCTTCAAGGAGTTCCATTATCCGCGTCTACAGCAATGAGGTAAACCTGGGTGTTAACGCGACCATCAATCGTGGAATGGCGCTCGCAACCGGAGACTATTTACTATTTGCGGCCGCCGATGATGAGGTGCGTCCGGGAATATTTTCATCGGCGATGCGAATGTTGCGCGAATACCCTCAGGCCGGCTTGGTGAGCGGCGTCTGCGAATGGCGAGATGAAGCCAAAGGGTTGAGTTGGTACGTAGGAGGCAAAATGCCTCGTGAGGAATGTTATCTGACACCGCGCGAGATGGTCGCACTGGGACGGAACGACCGGCTGGCGATTTGTAATCAAAATGCCGTGTTCAGAAAGTCGGCTCTGGTTGAGGCCGGAGGTTGGCGGGCCGATCTGCGCTGGTTTTCGGATTGGTTCGGTGGGTATGTAGTCGGATTCCGTTATGGGATGTGTCACGTGCCCGAAGTGCTATCGACGTATTATTTGTACCCCACTTCCTATTACAACTCGGTCGAGTCGGAGGGAATGCGGCGTGAAGCGATGCTGCGGCTCCTGGAACATCTGGAATCACCGGCATGCGCGGATGTAGCCCCTTCCATAGCCCAAAGCGGCATTCTGGGCTCGTTTGGTTGGCCGATGTTGCGGATCGTCTATAGTGAACCGAGCCATCGCCTGTTCCGCTCCGCTGCGTTTTTGCGTGGCACTCTCCGTCGCTCTGCCGAAAGGGTCGGAAGGCGATTCTTCCCGAACTGGCTGGCGCGATTATGCTTGAAAGTGTTTTATAAATCGAGCGGCCCGTAGGCACGCGTTACATCCACACACCGATTGCTCCAACCGTGTCCCTCATCGGTATTGTCGCCAGGTTGTCAGTTCGAAGGCGTTGGGGAGGTGGCGGATCGTTTCAACGGCGCCGTCCTTGAGCAGGACTTCGACAATATCAAATCGGAAGCGGACGGGTGGATTCCCCAACCGTTTAAGATAATCGAGAGCCGTATCGGAGAGGAGTCGCCGCTTCTTTTGATTCACCGCCGCGGCGGGGCGTGTCCATTGCTCGGAGGATCGGGTTTTTACCTCGATAAAAAGCAGGCAGTCGTTCTCTCGGAAGATGAGATCGATCTCGCCGTTTTCGGAGCGAAAATTGGCGGCGAGAAATTTGAAGCCGAAGGAAACCAGATAGTCCCGGGCCGCCTGTTCGCCGAGATGCCCGCGGCGAAGATGCTCGGGTTTGGCTGGCGGCGGGGCTGAATGTCTCCACCAGCTCATGCGGGAAACAGTTCCGGATGGGGTGGCCTTAAGGGGGCGAAGCTCAGGCGATGAATCGGGCAGGGGCCGTGTCGGGCGATTGCCGCCATGTGGCCGCGCGTCGGATACCCCTTGTGCCGGGCGAAGTCGTACTGCGGCCAGCGGGCGTCGGCATCGCGCATGCGTCGGTCGCGGGTCACCTTGGCCAACACGCTGGCGGCAGCAATCGAATAACTCCGGCTGTCGCCCTTTACCAGGGGCGTGTGAGGAATCGCCATGGATTTCACCCGGGTACCATCGACCAGCACATGGGCCGGCTGGGTGGACAGCTCGCGCAAGGCTTCATTCATCGCCTGATGGGTGGCGGCGAGGATATTGATGCGATCGATCACCGTGGATTCGACCGAGGCGATTGCAAAGCAGACTTGGGGATGTTGAGTCAGGAGTTCGAAGAAATGATCCCGTTGCAATTCTGAAAGCTGTTTCGAATCGTTTAAGTGGGCAAGGGCGGTGGGGATTCCTTCGACGTACCAGGTGACGGGTAGAATCACGGCGGCCGCGGTGACCGGGCCTGCCAGGGGACCGCGACCGGCTTCATCGACACCAGCGATGCACGAGATTCCACGGGAAAGCAGCTCCTGCTCTGAAGAGAATCGATCAACAACCACCCGGTGATCAGACGGCAAAAACTTCCCAGAATCCAGGGTTTTTGCATTGCCAACGGTCCGTCAAACGGCGGGCGGGATCAATTCTCGTACGCCGTCCCGTCACCGAAATTCAAGCGTCACTGCGGTCATGGAGTCGGCAGCCCCCAAGCCGCCCCAAGCTCTAGATGTCAGGCGGAGGGGAGCCCGGGGGCTTCTTAGGTGGCAGGCCGCCGGTCTCGAGGAGAGTCGGATTCCGGGGTCGGTTATTTTCCCGTCTACGGCGTCTTCGGCGGCGGTGACTGCTGGAGGACTCGCTGGAGGACTCGTCATTCAAGACCAGTCGGCCCTTTTCCCGTCGGGGACGCTCTTGCTTCCGGACAAAGAGTGCCCAGAGCATCACCGCCAGCAGGAGGACCAGGGCGATGACAAAAACCGGCATCATGCCGGTCAGCATCTGCCGGCCCGCCTGGTTGATGGTGGGCTGGCCGGGTTTGGCCGCCGCGGCAGCGCCCAGGATGAAGGTGAATGGAACGTTCATCGACCGGAAGAGAGTGACGTGGCATCCGAATCGTCGTCAACGACCGTGTCGAGGGTGATATTGAGGCGGCTCATACGATATCGAAGTGCGTGGCGCGTAATGTCGAGGCGAGCGGCGGCCTTCCCGAGGTGGTTGTCGTGCTGAGCCAGGGCTCCGAGAATCAATTCCCGTTCAAATTGGAGCAGGGCATCGCCCAGAGCGGCGGGGCGCCCGCCGGCAGTACGTCCCGGGGCGGCCGAGCGAATGTTGTTTTCGCGGAGGCGGGATTCCACTTCGAAGTCGGGGAGGCTGCTAGCCTGAACGATCTCGGTGGTTTCAAGGATGGCGGCGCGTTCGATGACGTTCCGGAGCTCGCGTACGTTGCCGGGCCAAGAGTGCGCAAGCAGCGCGGCCCGGGCCGGTTCGGAGATGCTGCGAAGGGTCTTGCCGAGGCGTGCCGCGAACTGACGGAGAAAGTGCTGTGCGAGAGGCGCGATATCGCAGTCTCGGTCCCGCAGGGGCGGCGGCCGGAACTGCATCACATTGAGTCGGTGAAACAGGTCCTCGCGGAACTCATTCTTGCGGATGGCGTCGACGATGTTGCGGTTGGTGGCGGCGATCAGTCGGACGTTCACGCGCAGTTCCTGAGTGCCACCGACCCGGGTAAAGGAGCCGTCTTCCAGGAAGCGGAGCAACTTCGCCTGCAACGGGCGGCTCATATCACCAATTTCATCCAGGAAAATTGTCCCCCCATCCGCCTCCTCCACATACCCTCGCTTGGTCTTGTGCGCGCCGGTGAAGGCACCCTTTTCATGCCCGAACAGCTCGCTTTCGAGCAAGCTCTCGGGGATGGCCGCGCAATTCAGGCGAACGTAACTGCGGTTGGACCGCTTGCTGAGCGAATGAATGGCCCCGGCCACCAGTTCCTTGCCAGTGCCAGATTCTCCCAGGATTAGCACAGTGGCATCAGTGGGAGCCACGGTTCGAATCAGTTGCCGCAGATCACGGATCTTCTGGGAATCTCCAATCAGATTGTCGAGCGTGTACGCTTCACCGGCGCGGCGTTTGAGCGCGGCGTTTTCGATCAGCAATTCATGGCGTTCGCCGCAGCGGGCCACCGCAAGCAGGAGTTCGTCGGGTCCAAAGGGCTTGCCCAGGTAGTCAATGGCCCCGTTCTTGATCGCCTCGACCGCCAACTTGGGAGTGGCGTAAGCGGTAATCATGAGAATGGGCAGTTGCGGGTGTTTTTGTTTTACCTCCTTCAGGAATTCATAGCCGGACATGCCTCCCAGCCGCGCGTCGGTGATCACCATAAAGATCTCCTCCGTGCGAAGAAGTGCGAGGCCGGCCTCGGCCGATTCGGCGAGGCGCACCTCATACCCTTGGCTTCGCAGCACCGATTCGAGCGATACGCGCATGTTACGTTCATCATCGACCAGCAGGAGAGGGGGGAGTTTCATACGAAAGGGAAGCAGTGGGTGGGAATTAACTCTGCAGGCGCAGCAGGGTTCGGGCGGGAAGTGTGAGAGTGAACGCCGTGCCTTTGCCGAGCGCGGACTCGACGGTGACATTGCCGCCGTACAATTCAGTATTATGCCGGACGATGGCGAGGCCAAGGCCGGTGCCCTTCACTTTGGTGGTGAAGTAAGGCTCGAAGATTTTTTCCAAATGCGCTGGGGGAATTCCGGGACCGGTGTCCCGAAGGGTGACCTGAACCGAGAGATTGGGGCCGGGAACTACCGTGATGAACAACTCACCCCGGCCGTTCATCGCGTCCCGTGCGTTGGTGAGCAGGTTGACGAATACCTCTGAAAAATGGGCTCGCTGAGCCGCGAGGGTGGGGAGTCCGAGCGCATAGTTGCGGTGAATCTTGATGTCGAACCGTGCCGCCTCAGGGAGCACCGTGGCAATGGCGTTCTCGATCTCTTCAACAAACTCCATTCGTTCCACCCGGCCCTCTGCGAGCCGGGCAAACCCCATGAGATCGGTCAGGATACGGTCCGACTTCTGGACCTCCTCGCGGATAATGTCGACCTCGGCGGCGACGGAACGACCGTCGCCGCCCGCCTGCCCGATGGACCACGCGGCGTTGTTGATGATGGCGAGGGGATTCTTGAGTTGGTGGGCGATTTCCGCGGCGAGCCGCCCGGCGGCCTGCAATTGGTGCTCTTTCGCCAGAAATCCCTGCGCTTCCAATTCCGCGCGTCGCTGACGGTCGAAGAGCAGTTGAATGCCCACACAGAAAATGGTGAGCAAGACGAGAAGCAGCAGTCGGATCAGCACCGGCTCGGGATTCGCCTCCGCGGTCGAGCCAATCACCGCTCCGCGGCCAATTGAACCGGTCAGTTCGTATTCCGCGTGATCGAGGCTATCCCCAAGGAAGCCTCCGAGGAGAAATGCGGCGGAGGTCAAAAAATTGACTGCCACCTGGACATCCGCGTGGGGGATTCCGGCGGCGTTGCGAACGATCAGTCCCAGATACATCCAATACACCAGACTGTCGAATCCCCCGGTGACGTAGGTCAGCAACGTCAATAGGGCCGCGTCCAGGATCGCCATGATGTAGACCACTCGCTCGATGACGCGCGGACTGAATTCATTCATTCCCCAGAGGATGAAACCGGCGCCGATGTTGGCCGCAACGTACCCCAGAAAAAAGATCTTCAACTGATTGATGGCATCAATCCGGGGTTGCAGATCACTCCCCAGCCAGTCGAGATAAAACAGGGCGAGGAAGAGAAATCCGAAGACGACGACCTTTACCACCAAGCCCATGTCCCGTTCGATCAGGCGGATCCGCTCCATGAACGCATCGGGAGCCGGCGGTGGGACGTCGGAGATCTCCCGCAAGTGATGCCACTTTTTCGAGAGCGCGGCGGCAGCCCGGGGCCAAGCGGAAGTCGCTTGAGCCAGCAGGGGCGGAAGGCGGAGTTGCATTACTTGACCATCCGCAAGGCGCATGCCGAAATATCCGCCAGATTCCAGAGACGTCCGAGCCCTTCATACCCGCAGGAAAGCATTCCTTCGTCGGGCCCGATAAATTCCGCGCCGCGGCTTTTCAATACCGCCACATTCTGCTGGGTGGCAGGGTGCAGCCACATCTTCCCATTCATCGCCGGCGCAATGAGGAGCCGCGCCTGCGGGTTCAAGGCGAGAGCGATGGCCGTCAGGGCATCATCGGCCATCCCCATGGCAAGTCGGGCCATTGTGTTCGCAGTCGCTGGGGCAATCAGCAGCAGATCCGCTTCATCCGCAAGTCGGATGTGCGACGGCTTCCAACCCTCCTCCTCGTCGACCCTGTCGGTGATGACGGCGTGGCGCGAAAGCGTCTTGAAAGGCAACGGGGTGATAAACCGCTGGGCGTCGGCGGTAAGGACTACCCAAACTTCGGCTCCTTCCTTGACGAGCAGGCTACACAAATCAGCCGCCTTATAGGCTGCGATGGAGCCGGTGACGCCGAGGACGATGCGGCGCGGAGACCGCTCGCGGGATGGGACCTCCCAGGGCGTGGCAGTTGATTTTTTTCTCATTCGATTTGCGGACAGACCGGTTTATGGGTCGGTTGGGTTCGCGACCCGCCGAATTGGAAATCCAGGCGCGAACAGCGGCTTTTTTCGGCGGCAAAAATAGACTGAATTCGCGCCAGATCGGACGCCCGGGTATCGCTCACAACCAAGTAATCGAACGTCGGCCACTGGAGAATTTCTTGCTCGGCGGAAGCGAGCCGCTTTTGTATCACGGCTTCGGAGTCTCCCGCACGAGAGCGAAGACGACATTCGAGTTCCGCCAGAGAACGCGGGGTGATGAATGCCGTCACGAGAGCGGGCTTCAGGACCGGGTCCGAGGTGGCGAGTCGCCTCACCGTCGCCGCGCCTTGCACGTCGAGACTGAGGATCACGTCCGATCCTGCGTTCAGCAGATCCAGGACTGCTTCTCGCCGAGTTCCGTAGCGGTTGCCGTAGACGTCGGCGTGTTCCAGGAATTCTCCCCGGGCCACGCGTACCTCAAATTCTCCGGGGCGGAGAAAATGATACTCGACTCCGTCGCGCTCCGTCGGGCGCGGCGGGCGTGTTGTGCAGGTGACCACCCGTTGCAGGCCGGGCATGGCTGCGAGCAGGCCGTTCATGACCGTTGTTTTTCCACCGCCGGAAGGAGCGGAAATGAGGAAGAGAATGGGTTGCGATTTCATGGCATAAGAGGGGTGGAACATGGGGGTTTATTCCACGTTTTGAGCCTGCTCACGGAACCGTTCCAGTTCCGTTTTCATCACGACGACCTCCGCGGAAATCGTGGCGTCATTTGCCTTCGAACCGATCGTGTTGATCTCCCGGTTCATCTCTTGCGCGAGGAAATCGAGTTTTCGGCCGACAGGTTCGGTGGCGGCGCTGCAATCTTCGAATTGGATGTAATGGCTTTCAAGGCGGGTTAATTCCTCGGCGATATCCGAGCGGTCCGCAAAGAATACGACTTCGCGGATGACGCGCTCGTCGTCGGCTGAAATGTTTTCGATCCCGGCCGCGCGGATGCGCTGCAATAGTTGCTCCCGAAAGCGTTTTGCGACCGTCGGGGCCCAATTCGCAAGTCGACCGGTGGAGGTTCGAAGCAATCCGATTCGTTCCGTCAGGTCCATCGCAAGGTGCGATCCCTCGCGTTCGCGGCTCCGGACAAAGACCGCCAGGGCCTGCTTAAGTGCCTCTTCGACCACCGGCCAGATGGCGGACACCTCGGCGCGGACGGGGTCGGATTGGATCACCCCGGGGCAGCGTGCGAGCAACTCCAGGGTGAGTGTCGCAGTCAGGTTCAGTTCGGAGGCCAAAGCGGCGAATTCTTGGGCAAAGGCCTGTGCGACGGCGCGGTTGACGCGCGATGAAGTGACCGGCGTTATACCCTCCCATTGAATTCGAACATCGCACCGACCGCGCGCGACCATCGGACTGACCGTCCCGCGCACTCGTTCCTCCAGGCCGGCGAGCTCACCCGGGAGTGTGACGGCAATCTCGGCCTGCTTGCGGTTGACGGCACGGAGTTCAACGGTGGCCCTGCCAACTTCGGTCGAGTAACTGACGGCCCCGTGGCCGGTCATGGATCGCATGGACGAAATGTGGGTGAGCGCGGGGTAGGGGCCAATCCTTTTTGGGAAACAGGTTGATATTTAGGTCAAATCTTCGGCCAAATCGGGGGCGGACAGAAAATCATCAAAAACCGCTTGTCACCACAACCCGTAGTGGTACGGTGCCTCTCCGTCCCCCACGGATAGCGTGCGAAGCTAAACCTGAAGGGGTGGTTTACGTCCTGTTTTGTGGTAATGTGCCGATTTTCTGAAGACTCGATCCAAGTTGACGCCCCCAGTTGAATTTCCTGTGCATTCCGACCTTCGAATTTAACCGCCGACCTGGTCCGCTCTTCCCGAATTTGAACCCGAACTCTAACCCGTTCCTGCCCCATGATCGACGCCCGTGACACTGAGGTCACAGCCGGCTCTGCCGCTGCTGGCCGTTCCACCCGCCCCGCCGCCTCTTCTCGACGTTCCGGTGCGCCATCCGCCGGGAAGCCAGGACGCCGTTTAAAGTTCGAGCGAGCATTTAGCGATGCGGCGGTGAAGCCGTTTGACCAAATTGATTGGGAGCACCGCACGGCTGAGATCACTGATGATGCCGGGAAGGTAATCTTCAAGCAGGAAGGAGTTGAGGTTCCGAAATTCTGGTCGCAATTGGCCACGAAGGTTGTTTGCTCGAAATATTTCTATGGCGACCCCCAGAAACCCGGTGAGCGCGAGCAGTCGGTCAAGCAACTGATTCATCGGGTCAGCCGAACGATTGCCGATTGGGGTGTGGCGGATGGGTATTTCAGCAAGGAAGACGGCGAGTTGTTTTACGACGAATTGACCTGGCTGTGCGTGAACCAGTACGGAGCCTTCAATTCACCCGTGTGGTTCAATGTCGGACTCTACCACCAGTACGGCGTCGGCAAGAACCAGTCGCGCGGAAATTGGTATTGCAACCCGGCCACCCGGGTGGCCCAGCGGGCGGCGACCCAATACGAATACCCCCAAGGTAGCGCGTGTTTCATTCAGTCGGTCAATGACGACATGGAGAGCATCATGGAACTCGCGTATTCAGAGGCGATGCTATTCAAGTACGGATCCGGGACGGGCACGGACCTTTCACCCATCCGGAGTTCGAAGGAGAAGCTCTCTGGCGGCGGCCGACCGAGTGGCCCGATGAGTTTTCTTAAGGTCTATGATCAGGTAGCCAACGTGGTAAAGTCCGGAGGCAAGACGCGCCGGGCCGCCAAGATGAACACCATCCGTGACTGGCACGGGGATATCGAGGAGTTCATCACGGCAAAGATGAAGGAAGAGCGGAAGGCGTGGGCGCTCATGGAGCAGGGCTACGACGGCTCGTTTAACGGCGAAGCCTACGGATCCGTCATGTATCAGAATGAAAATCTGTCCGTCCGCGTCTCGGACGAATTCATGCAGGCCGCCCTCAGTGGCGGCGACTGGAACACGCGGTCGATCACCACGGGGGAGGTATTGGAGAAAAAGAACGCTTCGGAGTTGATGGATCGAGTGGCCGAAGGCACTTGGGTGTGCGGCGATCCTGGACTGCAGTATGACGGTGCTATTCAGAAGTGGCATACGTGTAAGGGCACCGAACCGATTCATTCCACGAATCCGTGCTCCGAGTACGTCTTCCTGAACAATACGGCCTGCAACTTGGCGTCCTTGAACTTGATGAAATTCAAGCGAGCTGACGGCTCCTTTGATGTCGCCCGGTTCAAGGCGGCCGTCCGAATCTATATCACGGCCCAGGAGATCCTGGTTGATAACGCGAGCTACCCAACCAAGGTCATCGCTGAAAATTCCCATATATTTCGCACGCTGGGTTTGGGATATGCAAATTTGGGGTCACTCATCATGAGCTACGGACTCCCGTACGATTCGAATGAGGGCCGGGCGCTGGCCGGAGCAATCACGGCGATTATGACGGGGCATGCCTACGAACAATCGGCTGCGATCGCCGAGATCATGGAGCCGTTTTCGGGATATCGAGATGCCCGGTGTTCGGGGGTGGAGAAACCGGCGCAGCCCGAGAATGTCGAGTCGATGCTCGGAGTCATCCGATTGCACCGCGATGCCGTGGAGCAAATTCAACCTTCGCGTGAGTTCCACTACTTGAAGGAAGAGGCACGAAAATGTTGGGAGGTCGCCTTCCAACGAGGCCGCGAATCGGGCTACCGCAATGCGCAGGTCACCGTTCTAGCGCCGACCGGCACCATTGCATTTCTCATGGACTGCGACACCACGGGAGTGGAGCCCGATATTGCGCTCGTCAAATATAAGCTGCTGGCGGGTGGCGGCATGCTGAAGATGGTGAACCGGACGGTGCCTGAAGCATTGCGACGGCTCGGGTACTCGGAGAGTGAAATTCTGGGCATCGAGAAACATATCGAAGTCCATGACACGATCGAAGATGTCGACGACGGCAGGGGCTTGGTTATTGCCAGTGGTCTCAAATCGGAGCATCTGGCAGTGTTCGATTGCGCCTTCAAGGCTCATAAGGGTCGGCGGAGCATCCAATATAAAGCGCATCTGGGTATGATGGCCGCCGCCCAACCGTTTATCTCCGGGGCTATCTCCAAGACGGTGAACTTGCCGAACGAAGCGACGACTCAGGATATCCGCAATGCCTATGTCGATGCTTGGAAGCTGGGCCTCAAGTGTGTCGCAATTTACCGCGATGGCTCCAAGCGCAGCCAGCCGTTGAATACCAAAAAAACCCGCGAAGGGGGCGACAAGGCCGCTCCGGACGCCGCCGCGGTGTCGATCGAGAACCGGGTGCTTGAACTCGAGGCGGAACTTTCCCGGGTTAAAGCGCAGGCCGAACAACCTCTACGCCGGCGCCTGCCGGACACACGGGCTGCGATCAATCACAAGTTCGAGATTGCCGGTCATGAAGGTTACATGACCGTTGGGCTGTTCAACGACGGCCAGCCGGGCGAACTGTTTGTCACCATGGCGAAGGAAGGCAGCACCATTGGCGGCCTGATGGATACCATTGGAGCTCTAACCAGCATGTCGCTTCAGTACGGTGTGCCGCTGGAAAGTCTGGTGCGAAAGTTTGCGCATCAGCGATTCGAACCGAGTGGTTTCACCAAGAACCCCGACATACGGAGTGCCTCCTCCGTCATTGATTATGTGTTTCGATGGATGGCTGTCCAGTTCATCACGGGATACCGGGAGGCAAATTCTCCGGGCGGTGTCACGGCCGGCGCGCTCGAATCGGCTGCTCTGATTGAAGAACTGAAAAAAAAAGTGAATCGACCCGTGTCCGAACTGCCGCGGTCCGATGAGTACGGCACGGACTTCGTTGTCAAAAGCCCCATGACCTCGACGCTCATCGGCCAACGGGACGGCACGGGTTCCGCTGCGGGCGGACGGGCGATGATGTCTTCCTCGTTGCTGACGAGTACTTTTCAAAATCAAGGGGACGCTCCGAGTTGCCCCCGCTGCGGACACATCACTGTCCGCAACGGCGCCTGTTATAAATGTTTGAATTGCGGCGAAAGTCTCGGCTGTTCGTAGAGCCGGGAGGAACCACCGTCGCTCAGCAAAGGACCGGGCTCTTAAAAGGGGCCCGGTCCTTTTCATTCAACTTCGCACTTGCCCCGCCTCCAAACTTGCCAGCAGGCTCGATTTCGCTTAAACAACAGTCGGTTCCCGCAACGGACAGCAGGCTGCGGGGTAAGTTTTAAAAATTAACATTTCTTATTAAGATCATGGCAAACGCTTTTCATGCATCCGTTGAAGGAGCTCAGCACGGTGCGAAGTCTCTTGCGCAGTTTTTGGACTACGCCAAAGCGTCGGGAGCCGCGGGTGCTCAGCCGAGCAATTACATGCTGGGGAACGGAAAAGGTGGATTCAAATCGGTCAAGGAGATCCACGAAACCTTTGCATCCCGGGGTCTGCGTCTGGATGGCGTTTCGGCCCACTGCCCTTTTTGGGTCCATACGTCCATTTGGACCGGCACAAAAACGGGTAATGCGTTTATTTCGCCTGATGTTTTAAAACTGTCTTCGGAGAAGATCGAGAAGTGGCATGAGGACTATCTGCTGAAGCTGATGGATTTGCTTGCCGAGCTCGGGCTAAAGGTGGTTCCGATGTTTTGGGGGGTGGCTTTTGGATGGGAGGTGGCGTCCGGGTATCCGTGGGGTTTCTGGAGCGGCGGAGGTTATGACTTGATCAAGGAAGGGCAGGAACGGTTCGTTAAGAAAACCGCGAAGCTTCGTAATCATGCGCGGAAGCTGGGGCTTTATCTCTGCCACGAGATCCATCCGGGCACCGGTGCAATGTGCGGGGACGACTTCAACATGCTGGTCAACATCTGTGATGGAGACAAGTGCCTGGGTGTGAATGCGGATCCGTCACACTGCTGGGAAGGAGAGCCGTGGGAGACGCGTTTCGAAAAGGTCGGATCCAGGATTTACGCCGCTCACGTGAAGAATTTCGTCATTCGGAGCGGATTCCCCTTGCGGGCCATGGAGCCCAACTGGTCCAAGCGCGGCATGCAGTTTACCGATCTCCCGAGCGGGGATCTCAACATGCAACGGTACGTGGAGTTGCTCTTGAACTCCGGCTATGCCCAGCGTTACTGCAAGCTTCACAGCTGCCCGACGGCTCCCCTGGTGGTCGAGGCGGAGTCGGCCTACAAAGATCTTGAGTGGACCAGCGCCAACGGAATTCGCTACGTGCGCGACCACATGTGCTGGCCGGCGGCGGCGGGTAGTTTCGAAGACGGCATGGGTGCTTGACCATGGATGTCCTGCACGCCCCTTGGAGAATTGACTATATCCTTGGCCCCAAGGATCCGGTTCGCGATCCGTCGCTCTTCACCCGGTTGGCGCAGTCGAGTGCCGATGAGGAAAACTACGTGCTGGGGCGAGGTCGCACCTGTTACGCCGTGCTCAACGCGTACCCCTACAGTGCCGGGCATCTCATGGTGGTTCCGTATCGCCAGACGGCGGATTGGAATGAGTTGGATGATTCCGAGTTGCTGGAGCTCATGCAATGGGTCCGCCGCTGTCAGAATGCGCTCAAGCGGGCAATGCAGCCAGAGGGGTTCAATATCGGAGTCAACGTGGGTCGGGTGGCGGGTGCTGGCATTGTCGAACATCTCCACATCCATGTCGTCCCCCGATGGACGGGCGATGTGAACTTTATGCCGGTCATTGCGGGCACCACCGTGGTTCCTGAAGCCCTTCGGGAGACCGCGGCGAAGATTCGGGCATGTCTCGGCGATTGCTGACCTGGATGTGACGGTGTTGTGCCTTTTCTTTTTCGCTAATTCTGTATCCTGGCTGTCCCATGACGACGGAGACACTGCATTATGAGTCCGCCCGCGCGGCCCAGCAATTGTTCAACAACGACGAAAAGAACTTGCGTTTGTTGGAGCTGGAGCTGGGGGTGAGGGTCGTCACGCGCGATGGCTGGATTCGCCTGGAGGGATCGGCCGACGGGGTGAGTCAGGCCAAGAAAATATTCCAGTTTTTGGAGAAAAGCATGCAGGAGGGGGTCGCGCCGCGAGCCCGGGAATTCGCCCACGCGGTAGACGTGGTCAAGCACGACGGTGCGGAGGCTCTCAATGCCCTTTTCAATAGCCGAATCCACACGTCTTCCAAGAAGCCGACCGTCACGCCGAAAACCGTTGGGCAGCAGCGTTACGTCGCGGCCATCCGGGAACACGATGTGACGTTTGGGATCGGTCCAGCGGGCACGGGGAAGACGTATCTTGCCATGGCGATGGCGGTGGCCTCTCTGAAGGACGGCAAGGTAAGCCGGATTATTCTAACCCGCCCCGCGGTGGAAGCCGGAGAGGCCTTGGGGTTTCTCCCCGGGGACCTGCATCAAAAGCTGGATCCGTACCTGCGGCCGCTGCACGACGCGCTCCACGACATGATGCCGGCAGATGAGATGGAGCGAAACATGGAGCGTGGTGTCATCGAGATCGCCCCGCTCGCCTACATGCGGGGAAGGACGTTGAACCAGTCGTTCATCATTCTGGATGAGGCGCAAAATACGACGACCGAACAGATGTTGATGTTCCTCACGCGATTGGGATTCGGCTCCAAGGTGGTTGTGACGGGCGATCCGACTCAGATTGATCTCCCGCCGCAGAAACGGTCGGGGATTGTCGAAGCGATCCGAGCCCTTGATCAGGTGGAGGGAATTGCGATGGTGCAATTCGAGAAGCGAGATGTTGTTCGACATCCTCTGGTGCAAAGGATCGTCGGGGCCTACGAGCGGCATCGGGGGACCAGTAATTCTCATTTGCAATAATGAACCCTCGACTCGACGACCCGTTGGGTGGGGTGACGATCGTGTGGGTTTCTAATCGGCAGCGATGTCGTCCGGTCGAGTGTGGGACAATCCGGCGACTGGTCGAGAAGACCCTCCGCACGCTTTCCGCAACCGGTGAGATTGGCATCCACTTCGTGGGCTCGAAACGGATGGCAGCGGTGAACTGGCAATACCTCCGGCACGTCGGATCCACCGATGTCATCACCTTTGACCATGGATCAATACCCGGTCATTTGCATGGCGAACTATTTATCTGCGTGGCCGACGCCGTGGGGCAGGCGCGAGAATTTCGAACCACCTGGCAGCAGGAGCTCGTCCGATACGTGATCCACGGTCTCCTGCATCTTTGCGGATTCGACGACCAGGAGCCCGCGATGCGGCGCGGCATGAAGCGGATGGAGCATCGGCTGGTGCGCGGGTGGGAAAACGGCCCCGGAGGGGTATCGCCGAGACGCCGGAGCGCGAGTGCGCCCCCTGCTCGCCGCCGAAAGACATCCCGCCGTGGATGAGTCTGCTCATGGCGTTGTCCTACGGACCCGGCCACTGACGGAGACGAGCCTGGTGGTGCATTGGTTGACTGTGGGACAGGGGCGGGTGGCGACGGTGGCAAAGGGGGCGCGCCAGCCGAAATCTCCCTTCGCCGGGAAGACGGATTTTGGAGTGGAGGCGGATTTTACGTTTGTCCGGAGTCGCCGTTCGCAGTTGCACCTCCTTCGGGAGGTAATGGTCTCGGACCGGCACGGTGGCCTGGCGGTTGATCTCGGCCGGCTCCAGCAGGCGGCCTACGCGGTTCATTTTATTGAACTGATTACGGAGACGGATTTTCCCATTCCAGACGTTTGTGAATTATTCCTGGGTCTGCTGCGACATCTTGCCAGGGTGCCGCCCCAGCCGCGGACGATCTACGCATTTGAATTAAAGCTGCTGGCACTCCAGGGATTGGCGCCCGACGTGGAGGACAGTGCGATGCCGACGGCCGTGCGTGACTTAATGAGGCAGCTAATGGATTCCACGTGGGCTGACTTGGGTGCCTTGAAACCCGTGGCGCCGACGGTTCGCCAGCTGAAGCAAGTCCTGCACGATTTCATCCTTCAGCATTGTCAGCGCGTCCCGAAGGGTCGTGCCGAAGCTCTGGCCGCCGGAACTTCGGTGGCGCGCGCCTGATCCGTCAATTCGCGGAGCCTCAGGAGTCCTGAGCGTTTATTCCGCAAAGGGGTTCTCGATACGAAGTTCACCCAATAGTCGCCCGTGCTGGAGATCTTCCGATAGCAGACGTCGCGCGCCACTCATCAACGCGCCCGCCACGACGAGGCTATCGTAGAACCCGTAGCCAGTCTGGCGGTGGATTCGCAACGCATCGTGCCAGAGGTCCGGGCTGGGCCAGACCTTGCAGAGTGGCAAGAGTATGACCCGAATCGCGTCGGCAAGGGTGGTTGGATCTAATTCGGAGGAGTTCTTACGAAGCGCAACGTTTAGAAATTCCTGCACGACCTGCCAACTGATTACGGCTGTCCCGTCCTTCAAACCATCGTGCAGCAACCCCCTGGCAATTCGGTGCCTTCGAGGGTCGACGGGCATGAATGCGTAAACCAAAATATTGGTATCGAGGAAGCACTTATCGCTCATTCAATTCTTCGCGGGTGAACTTTCGGGCAAATTGAAGCTGTTTTCCGAGTTTGTCGAGCAGAGCGGAAGCTTCGGCTGATTGGGCGCGATTTTTCCGGTTTGCAATTCCTTCCAGCCAGTCCCGGAACAGCTGATTGAGAGTTGTCCCGCGGCTTTGAGCCTCGATCCTCGCCGTGGCAATCAGATGCTCGTCCGCGCTCAAGGTTATATTTTTCACTGCACGATCGTAGTGTGCACTGAATTGGTGTCAATTTAATCCTTTCAACGCCCGTCCGGTGCCACTGCATAGGGCTTAACCCTAGCCGTTAACCCCGCTCAGGCTCGACACCTCACGAGTCGTCCCGTAGGTTCCATCCATGAAAAGGGAAGTTGTGCCGGTACAGATCCGGGGAATCCTTCCCGCGAATAGCGGGGTGGCCCTCTTTATTGGGAATGACGAAAAGGTCTTCGTTATCAATGTCGAGCATAGCATGGGCAATGTGATCGGCATGGCCCTGCGCGGAACGGCCACGGACCGCCCGCTCACTCACCATCTCATCGGAAATATTCTCCAAGGATTCGGTGTCACCGTGGAACGCGTCGTCATCACCGATTTGAAAGACTCCACCTATTTTGCCCGCCTGATCCTCAAACAGGAGAATGAGCTGGGGAAGAAGCTCGTTGAACTCGACGCGCGCCCCAGTGATTGCCTGGCGCTGGCTGCGGCCACCAAAAGACCCGTCTTCGTAAGCCAACGCCTGTTCGACGAAGTGGAGGATATGAGTGAGGTGCTTTCGCGGATCAACAGCCAGTCGGAAGAAGGTGAAATCCCTCCCGAGTCGGATAAGTAGACCGGCGGCCCTCCTCGACTCGACCCGGTCCGTTCTCTCGCCACACCCCCTGTATGGCCTCGCCTGCCTGCTCTGCCCGAGCGCCGCTCCTATTGGTCTGCGGGGATGATGATTTTTCCGTTAAGCAGCGGTCCCGGCAGGTGTTTGATCTCTGGTGCAAGGAGCTGGGCGGGATGGATCATGAGATCGTTGACGCCGCCGTGCAGAACACAGGCGAAGCCCTTGCTGCGCTCAGCCGTCTTCGCGAAGCCTTGGATACGCTTCCATTCTTCGGTGGCAGTAAGGTGATTTGGTTTCAAAACTGCAGCTTCCTCGGGGACGATCGCACGGCGAAATCGAACGCGGTGATGGAGTCGCTGCTGGCACTCTCGGAGCATCTCAAGACGTTCCGCTGGGATGGTGTCCGCCTGCTCGTCAGTGCCGGGCGAGCCGATGAGCGACGAGTCTTTTTCAAATGCCTCA
This sequence comes from Akkermansia muciniphila, assembly GCA_945861565.1. GTDB lineage: Bacteria > Verrucomicrobiota > Verrucomicrobiia > Limisphaerales > UBA9464 > SIBK01. The sequence goes on along the minus strand of CAMAUY010000015.1, from coordinate 5,716 downwards.
AGAAACTGGGGGCGATCGAATCCTTCGCAGCGTTGACTGCGGATGACAAAGATTGGGCTGGGGCGGCGGAGAGCCATGCACTCAAGATTCTCGGGGCAACGGGGAAGGAGATCTCCGACGAGGCCTTGGCGGAGTTGGTGACACGGACGGGGCCGAATCTACGGGGACTCGCGAGCGAAAGTGAAAAGCTCGCATTGTACACGGGTAATCGAACGGCGGTCACTCTCGAGGATGTCCGGGCAATTGTTACCCGGCAGAAGCAGGCGAAGGCATTCGCGCTGGCGGAATCACTCGGGGACCGTGACCTGCCGAAATTGCTCCGCACGCTGGATGAGGAACTCTGGGAGATGCGAATTGACAAGAAGAAGAGCGAAATTGGGCTCTTGTACGGACTGATCAGCAAAGTGCGCGCTCTACTGTTCTTGAAGGAACTACGGAACATGGGTGCGTTGAAGCCGGTGCGAGACTACGCCTCGTTTAAGACTCAGCTGGATCGGCTGCCGACGGTGGATCTCCCGGCGGACAAGAAGTTCAATCCCTTGGCGTCCCATCCTTTCGTTCTTTTTCAGGCGTTTCGACAGACGGAAAACTACACTGCTGCGGAATTGATTTCCGGTATGGATGCGCTTCTGCAGTGCAATCGCAGGTTGGTTTCCAGTGATTTGGACGAAGCGCTTGTCCTGCAGCAGACGTTGATTGGAATCGTGGGCTTGAAAGCTCTGAAATATTCCTAAATTCATCTTGGCAAGTTCCACGCCTCCGTGGTCCAAAGTAGGGGCACTTTCAGCGCAATCGCCATATGAAAAAATATAACGTCGGCATCATCGGGTACGGATGGGTCGCCACCGCGCATATCCCGGCCATCAACGCCACGACGCAAGGGCAGGTCACGGCCGTTTGCTCCAACCGTCCGCTCGACCCTGCCGACATGAGTCGCAAGCACGGCGGCACAATCAAAGCCTACAGCGCTTACGATGCCATGCTGGCGGATCAGTCGATCGACGTGATCTCGGTTTGTAGCTACCCGTGGATGCATGCGGACCACGTTCTCAAGGCGGCCCGTGCGGGAAAGCAGATCATCATCGAGAAGCCCCTGGCGTTGTCCTGGAAGCAGTGTGTGGAGATGCGCGAGGCGGTGAAGAAGGCGCGCGTCCGTACGTGCGTCTGCTTTGAAGTGCGGTATTCCACCCAGTTCCTCTCCATCCGCGCGCTGATCGAGTCGGGATTGCTGGGGGAAATACACTACGGTGAAGTGGATTACTTCCACGGTATCGGACCCTGGTACGGGCAATACCGTTGGAACATCAAGAAGAATGGCGGCGGGTCCAGCCTGCTGAGTGCGGGTTGCCATGCCTTGGACGCGCTGCTGTTGTGCATGGGCGGCGATGTGACCGAGGTCCAGAGCCTGGCCACCGGTTCCCGGAGCAAGCATTTCCAAGCGTACGAATATAAAACCACCCAGGTAAACCTGCTGCGCTTCAAGGATGGCCGGGTGGGTAAATGCGCTTCGGTGATCGATTGCCTGCAACCCTATTACTTTCACACCCATCTAGTGGGCAGCGAAGGGTCGCTGCTGGACAACAAATGGCACTCCCAAAAACTGGGGAGCCTGAACAAGAACAAATGGTCGGAATTGTCCTTTAGCCCGGTTGATTCGGGGGACGTCAAGGATCACCCTTACCAAACTCAATTTCAGGCGTTTTTTGATGCGCTGGATCGCGACGAGGAAATGCCATTGACGAGCCTTGCGGATGCGCTTCGTTCGCACGCGGTCCTTTTTGCGGCCGACGCCTCGGCCAAAACCGGCAAGCCAGTGAAGGTTGCCTGAATCCGCAAATCCGCCGTTCTCGAAATGCAGAGATTGCCGCAGGGGGCAGCACCCGGTAGCGTGCGCAGCTCATGATTGACACGACGGGTTTGCGGGTGGACGGACGGAGGCCGGAGGAGCTGAGGACAATTCGGTTTCAAAATCACATTGCCCCCCATGCGGCGGGCTCGACCCTGATCGAATGGGGGAACACTCGAGTCATCTGCGGGGTGACGATTGATGAAAGCGTGCCGAAATGGATGCAGTCGCAAAAGGTGAGTGGAGGTTGGATCACCGCGGAATATTCAATGCTGCCGTATTCGACGCTGGATCGGAAGCAGCGTGACATCTCCCGGATGAAACTGGACGGACGCTCCCAGGAGATCCAGCGGTTAATCGGGCGCTCGATGCGGACGGTATTGGATCTGGAAAAACTTGGACCCCGGACGGTGTGGGTGGACTGTGATGTACTCCAGGCGGACGGCGGCACGCGCACCGCAGCCATCACCGGAGCGGCTGTCGCGCTGTCGCTGGCCATTCAGAAGCTCTTGAAAGCGAATAAGCTCAAGTCGAATCCCATGGTCGGGCGGGTTGCGGCCGTCAGTATGGGAATCGTCAATGGCCGCGCCGTGTTGGACTTGAATTATGTCGAGGACAAGGATGCCACGGTGGACATGAATCTTGTGATGAATGGTTCCGGTGACTTCGTGGAATTGCAGAGCGCGGGTGAGGAATCCACCTTCACCGAGGATCAACTGGCGGCGTTGATTTCCTTGGGCAAAACGGGTGTGCGCCAGTTGCTGGATCTGCAAGAGGCGGCCATGGCGGCAGGTTGAATGGAGACTGAGACTTGTGAAGACGTCCTTGTACTTGATCCGACACGCCGAAGTGGAGGACAGCTTCCACCGGGTGTTTGGAGGTCGGCTCGATATTGGCTTGTCCGACCGGGGCGAGCATCAAGCCACGCGACTCGCCGGGTGGCTCACCCGCGTCCGTTTCGATGCAACCTATGCCAGTCCGCAGAAGCGAGTGCAGAGGACCCTTGCGCCGGCACTGGATGCGGGGTTGCCGACGCCGGTGTTGCTGCCGGATCTGCGCGAGGTCGACTTTGGTGACTGGACCGGCCTCGGTTGGGATGAGGTGAATGACCGGTTTGGGGTGAGCGCCCACGACTGGCTACGCGTTCTCGAGCGGGGTGGATTTCCCAATGGAGAATGCGGTGTGCGCTTGCGTCTTCGGATTGAAGAGTGTCTCCAACAGATTCTACGCGAGCAGGCCGGGCGCACGGTCGCGGTGTTTGCCCATGGCGGGGTTATCCGGATGCTGATGACGCTGCTGCTGGATCTGCCGCTGAACGCCACCGAACGATTCGAGGTCGACTATGCGGGAGTGACTTGGCTCGAGGTGGGTGACGTCAAGGGCGGACGGGCTCGGACGGAAATTCGATTAATGAATTTCACCCCTTGGCGAGATGGATGATGGTTCGGAGCCATGGATTAAGAAGGAGGGCCGCCCTCTCGGTTGCTGCGGGCAAGCCCTCGAATCCGCGACCGAAATATTCAATGAAACCATTGGAAAAGAGACTGATTCAGCTCTCGGTTACGACCAATCCCGAGGCGGATGATGCCGTCTCGGACATGCTCGAGCGTGTGACTGGGAAGTCTCCATCGACGTGGTCCAATGAAGAGGATTGGATCTCGGTCGTGACGGTATATTCTGACCATTCAATGTCTGCGGCGCGACAATGGAAGGCAGGAATCCGCGAGGGATTGCAGCGGATTGCGGCGTGTGGTCTGGACGTGGAGCCGGCAGTCATTCGTGTCCGGACCGTTCGGGTACAGGATTGGGCGGAATCCTGGAAGCGTCATTTTCGTCCCCTCGACATTGACGGAGTTCTCCTCGTGAAACCGACGTGGAGCCGGCGCAAGCCACGCCGGGGTCAACAGGTCGTGCTCCTTGATCCCGGTCTGAGTTTTGGCACAGGCCAGCATGCAACGACGAGATTTTGTCTGGAGCAGATCGTCCGACTGCGGCCACGGGGAGGCAACAACTCGTCACTCATCGACATGGGAACGGGCAGCGGAATTTTGGCCATCGCCGCGGCCCGACTGGGGTATTCTCCTGTGGCGGCACTTGATTTCGATTTAGATTGCGTTCGAATCGCCGCGGAAAACGCTGGGATAAACGGAGTCCAGGCCCAGGTGCGCCCAACTCAAGCCGACGTCACCCGCCTGCCACGGAGGCGAGTGAAGCAATATGACGTCGTGGTTGCAAACCTGATGTATGATCTGCTCATCGCGGAGCGTGACCGGATCCTTGCGCGCTTAAAGCCCTCCGGGGTGCTGGTGCTGGCGGGCATTTTGGAAAGTCAGTTTGAAAAGGTCGCGCGGGCTTACCAAGCCGGAGGATGTCGTCCATTGCAAGCGACGACGGACCGAGAGTGGCGCAGTGGCGCGTTTCGGTTTCGAGCCTGACCGCCGCAGCGGGTTCGTTTGCGTTGAGGTCGATTTTTCCTACCACTCCGGATGGGCGTGCTTCGCATCGATGGCAAGGTTTGGTTGGTACATCGGGGATGATCCACACAGGACCGCATCGGCTCCCGCCGCAAAGAAATCTGCGAAGTCTCGGACGGTTGATGCGCCACCGACCGCAGCGATGCTCAGGCCGAGATTATCTGCTTCGATGCATTTTCGAACCGCTCGCACGATGGACACCGAGGGCTCGTGGATGGCCCGCCCCAAGACTCCGGCCGTGCTAAACTGTGGCCCGAATGCGGGCCGGCCATCACGGTGCATGATGGGGCGGCGGATGCAGTTGACCAGCGTTACCCCTTTCGCTAGGCCGTCCATCGTGCACAGGAAGGTGCGCAGAGCATCGGTCGTCGCGAAGGTTCCAATCTTGAGCAAGAGCGGGATGTCCCCGAGGGCCTCCCGAATGTGGCCGACGACTGTTCGGCTGGCACTGGCATCCTGATAGAGAGTGCCCTCTGCGGAGGCCACGTTCGGGCAGGAGAGATTGGCTTCGACGACGTGCGCGCCCGCTTCGGCAGCCCAGGCGGCACACCGCGCGAAATCATCCCCAATCTCCGCGAGGGAGGAAGTCTCTCCGGACGTGGCCACGACCGAGACGACCAACAATTGGCCGTGTCGGAGCCCGGCTCGGGTTCGCTGAACATCCTCGCGCCAATACTCCGGAGAAAACGAGGGCATCCCAAAACACACCGCCGAACTAATTTGCCCTGGATCCTTCGGGGGCGTGGTGGTCACGAATACCGGGCCACCGGGCGGGAACGACTCCTCGACAAATACCCAGTTGGGCAGTGGATAAGAGGGGTGCGCCGCGGAACGGACGGTTTTGTAGGTGAGGATATCGAAGCCCCGTTGGGCATAGGGCAGAATCCAACGACTGTTCGGAAGCAGACCGGCCGCAATCCCGATCCGACTCCGAACGGGTAAGCCCAAGAACGATTTCATCGGCGTCTCCGGCACGGCCGGACACGGCTCGGAAAACTGTGGGCCACGCGCGCAATTCTCTTCCCAAGTCTGGTGGATGTCGTACGCGAATTGGATGCTCATTGCGTATTTCCTCGGGGATGGTGACCAGCATTTTGGGGGTTACCGTGGTGGTAATCCTTGCCCATATGATGATTCTTACCAAGGTTTCGGGCAATACTCAATGGGTCGTTCAAGGCGTCGGAAGCCTTCGAATTGGACCCCTCTCACGAAGGCTTGAGGGCCCACGAATCCCACGAATCAGGAAAAGGTGCGGAGGCCGGGACCTAAACCGTGCAAAACGACCGGTCTGAAAACCGCACAGTTTTCTTGATGGATTTTCTTCAAACACTTCAACAGATCTCTTCTTCCTTCTTCCTGGATCTTCTTTGCCTGACCCGGCGGCTTTGAGCGCTAA
>CAMAUY010000014.1 GCA_945861565.1 Akkermansia muciniphila | reverse complement strand
TGGTAAGTCGTGGCGCCGAAGGGCCAACGGATGCGTTCGTGAGAGCTTTCATCCCACTCGAAGGTGGGGCTTTAGACGCCCTGAGTCTAGGAATATCTTTAACTCACGCCGCCGCAGTCACATTCCCAATCCCAACGAAACGCCGTGATTCATTGATAGGAAATCGGTTTTGACGCTCCGCGATAAGGGAGAATTAGTTTATTGAATCTGGTGGACCTCTATCACCCTCCCCCCGTCAGCGGGCGGTAGCAAGTGAATTTAGCGGAAGATCTTCTCGATGACGCTTGAATCGTCGATGACGGAGATCAGGCGCATCTAGTGACAGAATGGAGGGCAATGGGGTCAGATCATTACTATTGACAATTGAAAAGCCGTTGTTGTACGTCCATCGTTGATTCTCGATATGTCAACTGTATGGATCTGACTCGAAAATGGGCCACGGGTATGATCACCCAGTGGGCAACCGGCAACGGGCACCAACACGAACTGGGTTTGCTACCCCAACTTCTGGAATCCCCTCGCGTAGGCGATGTGCTCCTGGGAGATCGCGGCTTCGGCAATTCAGTTGCAAGACTCCGGAGATGGTTGAGCGGGAGATGCGCATGCACCTTTTAGTGCACAACATGGTGCAACGACTATTTACTAATGACCTGTCCCTTTAAAAAAAGAGAAAGCACCGTTGGTTTTCAATACTCTGCAGGCCACGCTCAGGCGCTGTCGGACAAGAAGTGAGAGTGGATCCTGCTCTGATGAGCCAGGGCGCGAAGAATGACGTCCAGCACCCGATCAAGCTCGGTCGTCAGATCCCGCGCGAGAAAACGGAGCACGTAGTAACCGTGTTCTTGAAGTAAGGCATCCTTGCGGCGATCCCTCCGATACGCTTCCGCGTCGCCCAGATGCTGGTCTCCGTCCAGTTCGATTACCAACTTCGCCTCCGCATCAAGAAAATCGACCTCCATCCGGCCGAATCCATCCATGGGAATCGGCAGGTACTGATTAAGTCGAAACCTGCCGTCCGTCGCTTGGAGAGTGTCGAGTCGCCGCTTGAGAAATGCCTCGGAAGCACTGCGCGGCCGATCGGTATGGTCCCGATCCGACGATTGTTCCGATGCTGTCACGAAGAGACTCGCGAGGTGGGAATCGACCCCGTCACGAATTAACCTTCGAATGCTCGCTGAATATTCCCGCTTCCACTCGGGATGGATCGGTAGAGGGACTTCCGTCGGCCACCCAGGCATGGCACTCGCTGGAAGCAAGATGGAGTAGCCCACGGCCGCGTAGCCCTCGCACCGCCGGTCAAACATCCGGCTCAACATCGGGATGTCCAAGTCGGCATAGTCGTAGACCCGAACCTCACACTTGCCTTCATGGAGGCGGTGGAGGCGGCCAACATATTGCGCAATCGTTCCCCGCCAGGATACGGGCATGGCTAGAAACAAGGTGTCCAGCCGCGGATCATCGAATCCTTCGCCCACAAACTTGCCGGTGGCGACGATCACTCGTTTGCCCGCGCCATCCGTCTCGCGAATCTCAGCCGTCGCGTCCCGAAGCTCTTTCTTGCCCATGCCACCCTGAAGCATAATGACTCGCATCGCTCTGCGGCGAAGTTGGTCCGCCAAATTCTCCAAATGATCCGTTCTCTCGGTCAGCACCAAAGGGGATCGCCCCTCCTCAACCGCCCGGACCACGTCGTCACAAAGCATTCGATTCCTTGCCGGATTCTCCATGAGCTCTCCGCACAACTCCTGATATTCAATGCGTTGATCGATGTCCGCCGCACGTGCGGTTCGGAATCCCGTGGGCCGCACAACCACATGGTGGGAAAAGGGTCTGGAGGCAGCCTGGCTTTTGGCGTCGACCCGATGACGAATCGGGCCGCATTGCATGAAGATGATGGGGTGGTGTCCGTCCTTTCGAACCAACGTCGCGGAGAGGCCGGTGACGTAACGGGGTCGCGCGCGGCGAGCCACGCTTTCAAAGCTGCTCGCGGATAGGTGATGACATTCATCGACGACGAGGTGGCCGTACCCGGCGACACAGTCATCCACGGTGCCTTTTCGGACCAGACTTTGCACGAGAGCGACGTCGAGTTTGCCGCCGAGTTTCCGCCGGCCACCTCCGAGTCGGCCGACGGTTTTCGGCGCAAGCTCCAAAAACGATTCCAGCCGTTCAATCCATTGTTCCATCAATTGTTCCCGATGGACGAGGACGAGCGTGTTGACGGCGCGTTGGGCGATGAGCCATGCGGCGACGACCGTCTTTCCGAATGCCGTCGTTGCGGACAGCGTTCCGATATCAAAACGCATCATGGCCTCAACCGCTGCCCGTTGGTCCGGCCGTAGCTCACCGCGAAATCGGATTTCCAACGGGACACTGCCACAGCGCTCATCTCGAATTTCGGTCCTGATGCCCAGTTTCCCGAGCGTCTCCTGCAATTCATCCAAGCAACCCCTCGGTAATCCGATATATAATGGAAAATCCTCGGCACATCCAATGATCCGTGGTTTGTCGTAGGTGGGCAGCCGCATGGACTGCGCACGGTAGAACTCAGGATTTTGAAATGCTGCCAAACGCACCAATCGATTCCGCAGCGCCGGAGGGAGCGCTTCCTTCGGCACATAGATCTGATCGGACAGCACCAAGGTCAGCGTATCCGGAAGCGGGCCATCGATGGCCGACTCGTGGATCCGGCGCGACGGTGGGTTCTGCCAGGGAACGGAATCCTCGTCCTCGGCAGCGACCGTTCGCACGCCAACGATCCGTCCCCGCCCCTCGGCCTCTCGTACGCGGGCTCCAACGTCGCTCGGCGGGAGTCGCTTCACCGACGCAAGGAACGCCCACTGATCGTCGTAGGGGCGGAGCTGTGGATCAACAAACACGCTGTTCCCATTCTCCCGCGCCGCCCGCTGAAGGGGCAGGGCTATCAGGTTCCCAAATCCACCCTTTGGCAGTGTGTCTTGATTGGGAAACAGGCGGTCGTAGGATCGAAGGCCGAGATCGGGCCGTCGTTCCAAGGTTTCAGTGAGCAGATGGGCGCCGAGTTTTCTGGCGAGAACAGCGGGGATCGCTTCGGTGAAAAAAAGCCACGCATGGGCTCCATTGCCTGATCTCGAACGTTCCAGGGCGACGGGGATTTCAAGACGGGAACAGGTTTCAACAAATGCCGCGGTGTCTTCCGCCCAGCTTTCTTTGTCGAAATCGGCTGCAAGAAAATGGCACGTCTCGTCGAGCAGCATCGGATAGGCTCCCATCACAAAGTCGTGGCCGCAGGCATCGCGGCCAGAGAGATGCCAGCGGATCACTTCAGCGGTGATCGGCAGGAATCGTCGATTGGGGCAATCGGCGCATTTGATTCTCGGTTTTTCGCAAAGGCCACGAACCCATTCGTTGGCGCACGCAGGCGCATATCCACCGCGGCCCGTCTTCCGGCTCACGAACCGCCGTGGATAGACGTCCTCGCGCCCCCGAAAGAGGGACGCGAAGAGTGCGATCTTGGCATCGGGCGACGCAAAGCGGGTGATGGTTTGATGCGGAGCCGGGAGAGAATCCAGCAGCGTCCCTCCGGGTCGGGTCGAAGATGGAATCTCGGTATTCAAGTCGAGTAATTTATGACAGGCCGAACCTGCTGCCGCAACAGTGTGAGTGGGGCGGGATTGGGCCGAGGTGGTTTCGGAGGATCGTAATTGACACGCCTTCGGGGCGGTAATACGGTAATACCGTGATTACCCTGACGTTTAAACTTCGCGACGCCGACGCTCGACGCCTTCGGGAAAAGGCGCAATTGAGCCGGATCACGCTCTCTGAATTTTTGCGTCGTCAACTGCTCGGTGGGGAGGCTCCTATACCGATCCGACGACGGCAGTGCCAACACACGGGTGCGAAGATTTTCGCCCCGGCACCGCACTTGCCGCCCCTCACCACCGAGAGCGTACGCGAGATGCTTTCCGAATTCCCGTGAACTACCTGCTAGACGTCAACGTCCTCGTCGCTTGGGGATGGAGTGACCACTCCGACCACGATCGCGCAGCGCGTTGGATCGGTGCCATTATGCAGCGACGCTCAGACTGGACCTTCACGTCGGCGATCCCGCAGATTGGTTTTGTCCGGGTCTCCGTGCAGCGGAGTGCCGGTGAGGTGACTCCGGAAATCGCTGGCCCAACGCTCGCGGGCATGCTGCGGCGATTAGCCCCGCGCCACCGATTCCTCCCCGATGATAGGGAGGGAATCACTTGGCCACCTTGGTGCCGCTCCGCCTCCCGGACCACAGACGCCCATCTCCTCTTGCTTGCTCAAGCCCACGATGCCCGCCTCGCCACACTCGACAATGGAATTCCCGGAGCCTTTCTCATTCCGTGAGAATTTAGACACAAGGAGCCTGGCCCAAATTAAATCAAGATCATCTCCCGTTCGCGGTTTGGGATTCATTCCTCGGAGAGGCGGCGAACCATTTCGGCCAGCCTCTCGAGATCGACTCCAGGCGGCGCGGCGTCCAAGACCCACCGGAGATCGGCACGCGCCCCGGCCGGATCACCGCATCGCACACGGAGACGAGCCCGGTCGATGCGTTGCCCGGCCTCGGCCCGCGGATCCCCGGCGACCGTCACCAGCAGGTCCGAATAGTGAAGGGAGGCGGCAGCCCCCTCATCCCGCTCTGCGAAGGCGCGCAAATTCGTGAGCATTCGGACAATGATCTCGCGCTTGGTCGCGGGCGGGAGGAATTCGCTGCGGACCGGGACGCCGGCGTATTCGCTCCCCAGTTCATCGGCCTCACTGTGGGTGAGGAGGCGTCCGCCGTTAAAGACATCGACGAGGCGCTCCTGGGCACCCGAAGGTGCGTGTTTTACGAGGAAATGCCCGGGTAACGAGAGGCCATGGACATCGGCCAACCCGGAGCGACGGGCCACTTCCATAAACAATACCGCGAGGGTGATCGGCAGCCCTTCGCGGTCATCCAACACCTCGTTCAATCGGCTGTTAGCACGATTATAATAATCATGGCGACTCCCGTGGAACCCGCTTTCGGCAAAGAGGAAATTCCGCAAGGTGTCGAGGCGCGCCGCCGGCGGGGCGTCGGCGGCTGATCGACCCCGGACGTCGCGGGCCAGCGCGTCGAGTTGACGGAGGTACGGTTGCGGGTCCAGATCGGGTTGATCATGGCGCGCGACCAACAGTGCGGCCCGCGCCAGGTCGGTCTCCGCCTCGGGCCGGCTTAGTTCGGCGGCAAGTTCCAGGCCCACCGCCTCTCGGTGCAGGCGCGCGCCGACTTCGCGTAACCGCACGGCTTCTTGTTCGAGTCGCCGGGCCCGGTCGGCGATGAAACCGCGCGCGGCCGTCAAGTTGGTCCGCAACGTGCCGAGATCGGCCTCGGACAATCGGGCCTCGGGCACGTCCCGACCGCCTAGCGCCATCACCAGCCCGGGTGGAAGCTCGGGTGGAGTTGGCAAGCCGCGGCCCGCGGCGAATGCCCGGAACTGGGCGGATGTCTCCCGGAACTTGGCGATCCCGACCCGCGACCCGCGCAAGGCTGCGTCGGTGCTCGTGAACACCGCCTGACCATTGACAAGGCACTTGAATCCGTTGGTCTCGACCCGGACCTCCAGCTTGTTCCAGTCGCCTCGACGGTAATGCGGGCTCGGCACCGTACCCAGGATTCGCCAGCTGAATACATCCGGCCCCTCGAAGGCGGTCAGCCGGAGTTGGCCTCCCGTCGGATAGAACCCATAATGGCGGTCCCCGTCATCCCCGAGAAACACCAGACCCGCCGCGCCGGATTCATCATCCAACCGGACGGTCACCGTAAGTTCGAAAGGGGGGACCAACGCTGGCGTGGTGCGGAGCAGGAAGGCGCGGCCGCCGAATCCGGAGCCGACACCATCGACGAGGAGACGTCCTGGTTTCTCGCGCCAGAGAGCACCAAGATGAGGCTCCCATTCGGCCGGATCCAGAGCACCGGCACGGACCCAGGTTGCCATCGGCACGGGATTGGGTTTCTCAACAAGAATCTTGAGGAGATTGACCGACGTTGCGAAGCCCAGGTTGCGGGTGAGCAGCGACTTGGCATTCACTATCCCGATCACCCGACCGTCCCGATCAAGCAACGGACCCCCGCTGTTGCCCGGCTCGATCGGAACGGCGATCTGGAGCATCTCGATCCCGTCAAGGGTCCGACGTCCCGATAAGACTCCGGCGACAATCGAATTCTCGAGGCCGAGGGGATTACCGAGGGCGATGACATCCGCCCCATTGGCGAGCGGGTCGGAATCGCCCAACGGGAGTGCGGTCAAATTGGTGGCATCAACCCGAAGGATAGCGAGATCGGCGTGCCGGTCGAAGGCGTGAATGGTAGTGACTTCGACGGTCCGGCCGTCGGCGAGCCGGACCCCGACTGGACGGGCCTCGCCGACGACGTGGAGACTGGTCGCGATGAGACCGTCGGCGCTGATTACGAAGCCCGTGCCGATGCCCTGGCCGGCGCCGTTACGTCCGTGGTTCGTGATGATGGCGAGGGACGGGCGGGCGCGGGCGGCCAGCTGCTCGGTGGAAGCGGCGGGCGCGAGGGTGGCAGAGGCCGCCGTCAGTGACGCGAAAGGGATCAGGAGCGCGAGGATAAGAAGGCCGGAGTGAGCTCGGTTCACGGGAAAACCGTAGCGCGGGGCCGAAGGACCGTATAGAGCAGTATGGCATGAATTAAAACTTGCCACGCAGGCTGCCCCCGAGTTGATTATCGCAGTTCCCTGGAAGAATACCTGCCGCCATGAGACCGAACCTGCGCCTTTCTCGATTCCATTCAGCCTTCACGCTCATTGAACTGCTGGTGGTGATCGCCATCATTGCAATCCTTGCCGGGATGCTGCTGCCGGCTCTGGGCAAGGCCAAGACAAAGGCCCAAGGGATTCAGTGCCTTAACCACACGAAGCAACTTCAGCTTGCCTGGTTGATGTATAGTGAGGACAACCAGCAGAGACTCGTTCTGAATGGGACCGGCGATCAAAAGGGGTGGGTGGCCGGCTGGATCATGGGCAACACGCCGGACGCGACCAACGTCAACCTGCTCAAGCCACCGCACGGCCTGCTGTGGGATTACTGCCAATCGGTCACAATCTATCGTTGCCCGGCCGACCGGAGCACGGTGACCCTCGGTGGACGTAAGCAGCAACGCACCCGCAGCGTTTCGGTCAACGGCTTCATGAACGGCCAGAGTTGGCACACCGACTTGATGGCCAAGACGTGGCGCACGTTCCGCAAGCTATCCGACATCACCAACCCGAGCCAGATGTTCGTGTTCATTGATGAGCGTGAGGAAAGCGTGGACGACGGCTACATTCTCGTGGCCATGGAGCCTGACAACCGCTGGGGCAATCTGGCGGCCGTCTACCACAACGGTGCCGGCGGACTAAGTTTTGCCGACGGGCACTCCGAGATTCATCGTTGGTTGGATCCGAACACGTTGAGACCGGGCACTGCCGGTGACCGCACAGCTCCGCGTGACGTCCCATGGATTCAGCAACGCGGGACCATCTCCGTGAAGTAGAAGGTCTTTCGGCCCGCCAGTAACTCCGGTGTTGCCCTGTGATTATCTCAGCGCCTACCGGAATTCGGTCCATTGATAGTGAGACTGCCAACTTCGTACAATTCGAAGTCAGATCCTTTCAGAACAAGCTGAAGGGACGGAACGTTGCTGAACGTCAATCCCGATCCCTGACTCGCCAGCACGTGCGTGACATCGAGTGTCGGGAGTGAAACGATGAGGTCCGATTCCGTCTGGATCTGCGGCAGCGGTCGTTCACCGTATAGCCCGAACGGTTTAATGTGGGGCTTACTTACGAAGTAAGGCGGGATGTCGATACCGACCAGCACAACACGCTTCACTTCATCGCGCCGATTCAAGTAGGCAAACGCTGGGTAGAAGGCAGTTTCTCTCTCCACCCAGGCCGATTCATGGATTGGAGAAAGAGCGCTGCGAATGGCAGCGGCCTCTTCCTTAGCAATCATTCCCAGCCCATACGCTATCGAAATGCCGACGACGCCCGCTGTGAGCGAACGTAACACTACGGTTGAATGCTCCCACAGATAGGCAGCACCCGCGCCAGCGAACAAGGCATAAACCGTTAACATGTGATAGGCGAATCGGGCCTCCTGCTGGGTATAAAACCAAACTGCGGTCAGCAGCACTGCCCAGGTAAGCATCGCTCGATGAATTTTTTTGCGGCAGATTAAAAAACCAACCGGCGCCAGTGCGAGTATCGCCACGCCAATGCCGGTGGCGCCGTGAAACTGCTGAGGAGAAAAAGTGATTCGCCATGGAAGCAGCACCAGGTCCAGAAAGGAGCGGCCCGAGCCGTAACCACGCATCCGGATTTTCGATTGAATGATTGCAGAAGCGTCTGGGGACAAAAAGTGTGGGGCTCCCATAATCTTGGCCAGAACCACCGGTGGCGGATATATCGGGGCATTCAGGATAAGGTAGTTACGAAGGTACCACGGCCCACCTACTGCCAATGCGGTCGCAACGAGTATGAGAGATAATTCGAAGGTTCGGCGAATGGATCGAATGGGCAGGAGATAGACAATGAAGACGATTAGGCTGACACCACACACAAAGATCCCGGTATATTTCGTGCCCAATGTACCGCCCAAGAGTATTCCCGAACAACCAACTTGCGCCGGTTCTACGCTATGCAGCAGACGCCAAATCGCTGCAATCGCCATGGCACTGAAAGTCAAATCGACAAATGCGTAGGGCTGGTGCCTAAACAGGACCGGAGCGCTCAGAGAAATCAGCACCGCCCAACGGGCACTCTTGACGCTGGCAAATAATTCGCGAGCGATTCCCCAAACCAGAACGAGGAAAACAAGAGCGATAACTGCCCCAAAGACGCCGGCGGCACGGTCATTGGAGAGGCTCATTACCACGCCGAAAAGAACCTCACTGATAGCCGGATAGGAGGTATTTAGCATATCCGTGACGGGCCGAATCACCGATGCCCGAATCCAAGTCGCGGGACCGTAAAGGTGATAGGAAATGCCATCGCTGCCAATAACGCCAGTTGGCTTCTGCAACCCGCTTAGCAATAGAATGGCAAAAAGAGTGAGCACCGGAACCATCGTCCAACCGATCTCAGCGATGAGTTGTCGCAGTCGGGTGCGGTAGGATGGATCAACGATTCGGTAAAGGGCTCGGATCGCAAACGGAGTGAGAATGGGAATAAAGACTTGCCACCCGAAGAATAGCTGCCCGATCAAAAAAAATCCGGTGCCGAGCAAAATAATGCCGAGCAAACAGCGAAGGGCCAGTGATTCAGCGTCATTTGCGGCATTCACAAGGGAGCTGCGAAACAGCATGCCAACGCCCAACGCCGCGAGAAACACATAAGCGACGGAAGCGATCGCGGCGAATAGCTGAAGGGCGTGCGTCAAAAGAACCAGGACTTAAAGGTTGTCGACGAAACGATCCGATAATAAATGAAGGCGATCAGTACCGAAAGCAGCCAGCAGACCGCTGCAATGGTAGAAAAGCGGTTTAGCTTCGAAGGATATGGATCGCTCATGTTATGAAGTCCGGGGCTAGCTATTTCCCGGCTCGCGGCAGCCCCGCTCTGCCAGCGAACAAGCTATATCGCCACGGGTTGCTTCCGATGGTGACCTCGGGTGCATGGGGACATTACTGCGTTATCACTTCGAGCAGATACCGCATCTCCTCCTGAACATCGTCCATCTCGGCGACGGTGTCCGCGACCTCGATTCGCACCAATTCACGGAATCGCTGTCGGAGCCGGAAAACGGCGACGCCGACACTGCGCGGGCTGAGATTTAGATCCGGGGCGGCCGCCTCGTATTCGCCTGGGGAGGGATCGGTGGCGAGCCATTGTTGGAGGATTTCGTAGTTCCGGCTCTTCCTGGAAGCGGTCATTTCGTCCCGCAATCGCCGGCGGGCATTGCCCATGATGGTTTGCGCCCACCGACGGTCATACGCCTTTTCTGGAGTGCCGGCGTGAGCCATTTCCGACTGGCAGCGCAACTCCTCCTCGGGAACATCGAGGGAAATGCGCAGCAACTGGCCGCCGCGCCGGAGCCGCTTGCTTGCCCGATTTTCGTTGAAAATAAAATGTCGCAGAGCGACGAGGAGAAACGAACGGAAACGGCCCCGCTCTCGCTCGACATCCTTGAGAAAATTCTTTTCGAGGAACCGTTCAAAGAAGGCTTGCACCAGGTCCTCGGCATCGTGCGACGAATGGCCGTCACGCCGCAGGTAAGAATAGAGCGGCGCCCAATAGGTCTGGCACAACCGCGCCAGGGCCTCCTGAGCCTCCGGCTGCGAGACATCCTTTGCCGTCAGGATAACCGTCCAGTGGGTCGTCGCAAACATGACAGCGCCGAGGGGGACGTCGGACCGGCGTGGGATTGGATCCAAGGGCTCGGAAGGAGGCATGGGAGAAATCGGGCAAGAGCAGGGTACCGACAACACGTCAAAATACGGGGAAAACTTACTGCACTGCTGGATCCGGCTTGTCCTTGGGTTTCATTGTCAAAGGGTCGCGCAGCGGGACGAGATTGACGCGGTCGCCCGCGAGCCCCTTGAGATTGACGGCGTGATTCGGATGGCCTTTTAGAATCTCCTCTTTTTGCCCGATGACGAGGATCCGGGCCTGATCGGGGTGCAGATGCTTACGTGCCACCCGCTGGACATCGTTACGGGTAATTGCTTCCATGCGAGAGCGCCAAGTCTTCCAGAAATCCGGGCTGCTGGCAAAACGACCGGTGTATTCATCATCGGCAAACGTGCCCGCCACCTGCGCCTTGGTTGCGAACCGCTGCGGAAAGGTGTCGACGAAGCTCCTTCTCGCAGTTTGTAGCTCTTCGTCGGAAACAGGGGTATCCCCAATTTTCTTCATTTCCTCGAGCACAATGCTGGTTGCATAAGCCACCGTGCGGGATTTCGAGGCAAAGGAAGCCATAAACGTTTCTGGGTAGTAGACCCCGCCGCGGAATGAACTGCCGGCGCCATAGGCGAGACCTTCGTCGGAACGAACTCGGTTCATAATGCGGGAGGTGAATCCGCCGCCGCCCAGGATGTCGTTCATAATGAGAATCGCTGGGTAGTCCGGATCATCCCGTTTTACACCGGGGAGCAGGATGGAAACACGCCCCTGATTAACATCCTTATCCACGATATAAAGGCCGGGAGGGGCGATGCGCGTATCGGTTGGGATGGGCGGCGCCTTATCACCGTCGAATGGCCAGTCCGCGAGGAGGGATTCGAGGCGGGCGATAATGTCCTCGCGGTTGAAATCACCACTGACGGCGAGGGTGAAATTTGCGGGGACAAACCATTTTCGATGGAAGGCGATCAGTTCATCGCGAGTGATCGACTGGACGCTGGCTTCGGTGTCATAGCGGCACGCCCAAAACCGATCACCGTACGCGAGGAATTCCCGTTCCCGGCCTTCGATGGCGGTCGAGTCGTCGTTCCGTTGCTTCATTTCAGCGATGCTCTGCTCGCGGTGAAGAGCGAGCCGGTCTGCCTGAAAAAGGGGCTTGCTCAGCACATCGCGCAGGAGGCCAAACCCTTCGGTCAAGTCTTTGGATAAAAGGTTCAGGGTCACGATGCCCGATGAATCTCCGACGCTTGAGTTGAGATTGGCCGCTAGGAATGCGAGACGCTCGTCCATTTGCTCCGCGGTCTTAGACTCAGTTCCAGAGCGCGCGAGAAGGTGGCCGACGAATCCAGCCAAGCCTTCCTTGCCGACGGGGTCGACGTAGTTACCAAACCGGACGGTGACGGAGATATTAACGAGGGGGAGTTCACGGTCGGGCACCACGTAAGCTACGGGGCCTGCCCGCAACACGATTCGATAGTCAACGGGACTCGGCGGCTCAAACGTGAGCCCGGCATAGGTCAGCTTTTCCGGTCGATCCGGTATGGCTGCAGCGAACGATGACTGGCCCGCGAGCAGGCCAGACAGGACGAGGACCATGGAGGGGGTGGAAAGAAATAGATTCATGTCAGAGGGCAGGTTGAAAGCGTTCGCTCGGGATCACTTTTTTGACAGTTCCGCGATCCGTGCCTCGAGTCGCTTGCGGAGAATGCGCTGGAATTGCTGTTTTTTGGGATCGCCGGGCGGGGTCTGATTCTGCATTTGTTCAAGCATCGCTTTAAGCCGAGCCGGGTCCGATTCCTGCTCGAGCATGCCGATGAAATTCCGGATCACGGGCCTCTGCTCGGGCGTTAGGCCAGTGAGGTCAGGATCGGTCTCCGCACCGGTCCCCTCCTTACGGCTATACCGGGCGACCGTTCGGTTTTCACGGGTGAAATAGATGCCGGTGACCCGCTTCACGTCGGCCGCAGTCACCTGTTGTACCTTTGCAAACGCCTCGTTGACCTCGCGCCAGTCGCCGAGCCCTTCGTTGAACACGAGCTGCATGAGGATGGGAAAATCGGAAGATAGACGGCGGAACGCCGCGGCGGCGAAATTGTTCTTTACCTTCTGCAACTCTTCCTCGGGCACCTCGTCATTCTTCAGCCGGTCCAACTCCTCGTAGAGCGCGTTCTCGACTTCCTCGTGGGTTTTTCCGTCCTTGACCTCCGCGCCAATGTTGAACGCACCGGCCCATTTTCGGGAATCCTGATTAGCCCAGGTGGTATTTGCTACCTGACGGCCCAGTTCTAATCCCTTATATAGCCGGCCCGTTCGCCCGAGAAGGAGCTGTTCCATGACATTGAGGGCGTAGCTGTCCTTATGACGAAATGGGACCGTACGCCAGAGGATGTCCACCTGGGGATTCGCCTCGGCTTCGGCATTCATCCGTTTCTCCGCCAGTTGTTGGACCTCGAGGGTCGTGACATCGGGCGGCGGGCGGTTGCCCCGGGGGATCCGCCCAAAATATTCGTTCACCTGCCGCTCCGCGTCCGCGGCTACGAAGTCGCCCACGAGGATCAGGGTGATGTTCGCCGGCTGATAGTAGAGCGCATAGAACTCGTCGGCTTGGACCTTGGAAATCGCCGGAATGTCGCTCGGCCAGCCGATCACCGGCCAGTTGTAGGGGTGCGCATCCCAAAACATGGCATTGAACTGCTCGGCAAATTTTCCGAGTGGCGTGGATTCTGTCCGCATCCGCCTCTCCTCAAATACCACATCGCGCTCGGCATAGAATTCGCGAAAGACCGGCCGGAGCAGCCGCTCGCTTTCCATCCACATCCAGAGCTCAAGCTTGTTGGCGGGAACGTTGATGAAATAGCCCGTCATATCCTCGCTGGTGAAGGCGTTCATGCCTGACGCGCCTGCGGTGGTGTAGATTCGATCAAATTCGTTCTTCACCAGGATCTCCCGCTGTTGGTCGATGAGCTTCTTGAATTCCTTTTCGAGCTCCTTCCAACGGTCGGTCCGGGTCTCGATCTTCGTAAGATCCGCCAAGTCTCCGCGCCGCCATTGATCCCGCATAATGGCCTCCTCGGCCCGCATTAATTCGCGAACCCGCTCTTGGGCGGCAATGATCTCGACGTCCTTCGGATAGTCCTTGGTTCCGAGGGTCGGTGTCCCCTTAAACATCATGTGTTCGAAAAGATGAGCGATTCCAGTGATGCCGGGGCGTTCGTTCGAGGACCCTACGTGGGCAACCCATCCGCCCGCGACCCGCGGCTGGTTATGTCGCTCAACCATCAGGAGCTTGAAGCCGTTGGGCAACTGTCTCTCGATCACGGGGATTTGCTGTCCCGTGGCCCATGCGGGTAGGAGCGCGAGAAATCCGGTGAAAAAGCATCGATACGTCATGTATGACTCTCAAGGAAGCAGTCGCGACATCAGCCGTCAATCACGGTGAAGCAGGGGCCACGATGTGACGGTGTTCAAACGAGGGTTGAAAAACGGGTCCGGGATCCTATCCGCGAACGGGTCAACCCCCGTTGACCCACGCCTCTGGGGCGGCCAACGGGCATGACATTCGATCCATGGTCAGAACAAAATACTACAATACTATTGACCGACCCCACGACCTGATGGAGCCTGACGGATGCACCGATTGCTCTGCCCGGCTGACTGGACCCCACACTTGGTCCAGGAGTTGGAGCGGTCCTTCCCTGCCACCGTGCATCAAATCGTTCGACCGGGACGGGTCGAAACCGCCCTGCCAGGTGGGGCAGGCCACCCCCTGCCGCCTCTCGTCTTTGCACGGCAAATGCTGCTGGCACCGCAATTCGTGGAGTTCTCCTCCATCCGCCTGGGTGCGGAACGCCTTGCCGGCCAGCTGATGGCTGTTCTTCCGGAGGGTCAGCCGTGGCAGCTGCACGTGGAACCCGACTACGGCAGCGGCCGTGCGGGGCAACATCGGTGCCAACTGCTTCGCGAGGGACTCGACGAACAATTGAAACGAACCCGACGCCAGGTGCTTCGCCAGCGACGCCCCGTGGCGGCTGCATTCGCTCCGGAAGAATCCTTGGTGCAGGTGTTGCTCGATACTCCGGATCGAGGCTGGGTTTCCGTGGCCGTGGCACCCTTGCCCTACGTCCACCGACGTGTCATCTCCCCGTTTCCCCTGGGCGAAATCCAGCCCCCCATCGACAAGACCGCACCCAGCCGAGCCTTTGCAAAATTGGTTGAAGCCGAATGTCGCCTGGGACGAAGCATTGCAACGGGCGAGACATGCGTCGACTTGGGCGCCTCTCCCGGAAGCTGGACCTACGTTGCGGTGAAACGGGGTGCGACCGTGACGGCTGTGGATCGTTCCCCGTTGCGGGTGGATCTCATGCGCGAGCCTCGCGTAAGATTTCACGCCGGTGACGCGTTTACCTTTTTCCCGGACAAACCGGTCGACTGGCTGTTGTGCGACGTGATTGCGGCACCGGAGCGGAGCATGAAATTGCTACTCGACTGGGCCTTTGCACGCCGCATGCGGCACTTCGTGGTCACGGTAAAATTCCGCGGAGATGCGGAATACCCGCAGCTGGACTTGCTGAAGCAACGTTTACTACCGATCTGCACCGAGTTTTTCCTGAGTCGGCTTTGTGCGAACAAGAACGAAGCCTGCGCGTTTGGCACGTTGCGATAGGAGCTCACCTATACGCTCAGCCGCAGCGCGAAAACCCTAGGGGTAAAAGAAGTGGGGTGACCGACGGGACTCGAACCCGCAACATCCAGAACCACAATCTGGGGCTCTACCATTGAGCTACGGCCACCACTCGCAGACCCCGAACGTAGGAATGCCGGCCCGGAGCGTCAAGCGCAGCCGTCGCAGACTTCGAAACTCTTTGAACTCCACCTGAGATCCTCCCATGCGGCCTCGCGGTCGTCCGAATCCGCGCTCTGGGCAGCATGCATCGATGCCTCCCCCCGTTGGCAACTCCGGCCGGATGTTCGCAAAATCCATGCCCCCAGTCGTTGACATGTCCCTCGTTGCGCCGGAAGATACTTGCTTTATGGCCGAGCCAAAAGCGAATGAACTGATGGAAAAGCTGGTTTCCCTCTGCAAACGACGGGGCTTCATCTACCAGTCTTCGGAGATCTACGGAGGCATCAACGGCTTCTGGGACTACGGTCCGTTGGGCGCCGAGCTGAAACGCAACGTCAAGGATCTTTGGTGGCGGACGATGGTCCATCACCGGGATGACGTCGTCGGTTTGGAGGCCACGATCATCATGCACCCCGCCATCTGGAAGGCATCGGGTCATGTGGACACGTTTGCCGACATGATGCGGGAGTGTCCCTTGACGAAGAAGCGCGTGCGTGCGGACCAAGTGGATCCGTTGTCGGGGACGGTTTTGCGTTTTACGGGGGCGGAACTGCCCGGGGAAGGAGGGCGAATCGAGAAGCCGGTGACCGTTCTGATGATCAAGGGAGACCACGTGGAGACCGTCCGAAACCGGGCGCGACAACTCTATGTGGCGGCCGGGAGCGACAAATTGGCCGACCCTGGAAAGGTCACGCTGCTGGGGGAAACTGCGGTTCTGGTTCAAAATTCAACGGATTTTCACCCGGAGAGCCGAGTCGAATTGACCGAGCCACGGCCTTTTAACCTGATGTTGCAGACGTATGTCGGGCCGATACAGAGCGAGGAGAACATTGCGTATCTCCGTCCCGAAACAGCCCAAGCCATCTTCGCCCAATTCAAGAATGTCGTGGAAACATCACGGCAGAAGGTACCGTTTGGAGTGGCTCAGACGGGGAAAGCGTTTCGGAACGAAGTAACCCCCCGGAACTACATCTTTCGTTCGCGTGAATTCGAGCAAATGGAGCTCGAGTTTTTCATCCGACCGGACGAAGCCATCGAAGCGTTAAACGGGTCGGTGGCGCGAGCGTCCGACGGCGGGTGGAAGGGTGAGCCTGAGCCCAATTGGGGATGGGAAGTATGGCACAAGTACTGGGTTGAACAGCGCATCCGATTTTACGAGGGGATTGGCCTGCCTCGCTCCGTGTTCGAAGAATACTGGCAGAAGCCCGAAGAGTTGGCGCACTACGCACGAGCGTGTGTGGACATTCTTTATAAGTTTCCGTTTGGCACTCAGGAGTTGGAGGGAATTGCGGCGCGGGGCGATTTCGATCTTTCCCAGCACGAGAAACATTCCGGCAAGGCCATGGGTGTATTCGACGAGGAATTGCGCGGTGCCTGGAGCCGGCTCGACGAAGCGGTCAAGGCGCGGATGCACGCGGGGTTTGTCGCGGCGAAGACAGAGGCGTTCTGCAAGCGGGGGACTCCGGAAGTCGAGGCCCGCCAACAAGCGGAGATGGACGCCAAGACGTATTTCGAAAAATTGTCCAAAGGACAGTTTGTGCCCCACGTGATCGAACCGTCGGCAGGTGTCGACCGCCTGATTCTGGCATTGCTCTGCCATGCCTACACGGAGGTGACGGAAACGGACGAAAAGGGGAAAGTGGAAACGCGCGTTCTGTTGCGGTTTCATCCGCGGATTGCCCCGGTGAAGGTGGGGGTTATGCCATTGTTGAAGAACAAGCCCGAGCTGGTGAAGAAAGCGCAGGAGGTGCGGGATCTGTTACGGCCCCATATGACAGTTTTCTATGACGATTCGGGATCGATCGGTCGGCGCTACGCTCGACAGGACGAGGCTGGCACGCCGTTCTGTTTAACAATTGATTTCGAAACCCTGGGCGAGAAGCCGGAGATGCTGAACACCGTGACCCTTCGCCATCGCGATGACGGGCGGCAGGAGCGTGTTGCAATCGCCGGTCTTGCCGAACGACTGCTGCCGTGGGTACGGTAGAACCTTGGATCCAGTCTATTCCCGAATGCCGACCGGCTAGTTCCGACCACTCTTCATGTCTGCCAAGACTCATGCTCCAGGGCTATGGGGGATTATCTTTTTCAAGCTGTTCAAGGGCATGGTATTACTTTCCATTGCTCTCGGAATCTATAGCCTCATTGACACCAACCTTCCCAAGGACTTTCGCGCGCTTCTGGAGTTCCTAAATCTCGATCCAGAAAAGAAATTCTGGGTCGAGACGGCTCGACATCTCGAGTCCATCACGCCCAAGAATCTCCTCTGGATCGCCTCGGGCACTTTTCTATATTCACTCTTTTCTCTGTCGCAGTTCTTCGGACTCATGTTTCGCCAGCCGTGGGCGGGTTGGCTGGCAATTTCGGAGGGCGCTTTCTTTATACCGATTGAGGTCTTCGAACTGGGACACCGATACTCCATTGGCTTGACGCTGATCCTTATCGTGAACGTGTTCATTGTCTCCTACCTGTTTCGCAACCGGCTCCGGCTGTTCGACCATGCGCGGGAGAAGCCGGCGGCGAAGAGGCCCGCGAGTAGATCCTGAGAGCCGGGGTGAAAAAAAACTCTTCGGTCCGGCGGCGGTTACCCAACGTCGCCCAGGGAAGATCCCTGGGCGGATAGACTATTCTCGGGCGAGGTGTTCCTTCTGTAAAATGAGTTCGCTGGCAATGATCGGATCCACGCTCCAGCGACGGGCGAGCAGGGCGACCCGTTCGCAATTGGCATGCTCGGGCGGCTGTTCACCGTAAGCGGTGGTTTCCACCTCCTCGCCGTACGTTCGAATCCGCAATCCGAGCAACCGCTCATCCAAGGTCACCGGGCCTTCATTCCACTCGGTCGTGCCAGCCCAAGCGTAAGCCCTCACCACTCGACCCGCCCGCAGATGAATCCAGGAGTGGTAATTCAAAACGCGGTCGGCGCTGAACAGTTGAACTTCGCCGATCTCCCGGCTGAGACGGGTCAGAAAATGAAAACAAAAATCCACGTCCTGAGCGGGATCCGGCAAGGCACCCCCGATCACCAGGGACCATCCGTCGACGGGCGGCGAGAGGAACAGGGATTGCTCACGGAAGCGTGAAAGCGCTTCAGACCAGAGACGAACGGCGGATGGATCGATTCGGAGCAACTCGCGGAGTAGGGCGGTGTTGGTACTGCGGATGGCCAGCCACCGAGGAGGCGGATGACCGCTCAGGGCTCCCCGTTCGAGGGCGAGCACCGACAGTTGGTCGATGCCGCGATTCAGCCGCCGCAATTGCCGGACATGCCGCCGGTACAAGGCGACAAACGCAGCCCCCAGCCCGACCACCAAGCCGAATGCACTCAGAAACGCTAAAAGAAATAATTCCACAATCCTCGATTCCATGTCTGTGCCTGCAGCATCCCCCTCGAAAAGAGCCAGAGCCAGCAGCCAGTCATTCCGCGGGATCCCGCCGGTGGCTGCCGACGCACGCTTCGCTCTGGGCGGCGGGGGCAGAGTCAGAACACAACATGCGGAGTTAGCCTGGGAGGAAGGCCGCTGGCAAATCGGAAGTTTCGATTGGCAACCGTTCGCCCTGGGAGCGTTTCCAAAGTCGAGAATTCCCTCTGGGTCGAATCGGAGGCACAACCCATCTCGGAGAGTGTTGGGAGGAAACGGAAAACGCTCGTTGTTCTCAGTTGAATCTAGCACTCTGAACCCTACCCTCACGACAGATCCCCATGAACATCTCGAAACGAACATTCTTGGCCGCTCTCCCTCCAGTGGTATTTGGCTTGGCGAGTTGCGGAAAATCCAGCGATAGCCCAGCCGCCCCCGCAACCAGTGCGGGTGCATCGAAAGCCGCCGAGAAAAAGAAGCGGTTCGCGTTTGTGACAAATGGTGTCGATCCATTCTGGAACACGGCTTCGGCCGGTGTTCGGGCGGCGGAAAAGGATTTTGGAATCGAATGTCAGGTACTCATGCCGCCCAAAGGTCTCGTTGACCAGCAGCGCATGATCGAGAGCGTTCTAGCCCGAGGCGTTGACGGCATCGCCATCAGCCCCTGTGATGCCGCAAATCAGGTGGGTTTCCTCAATGATGTGGCTGGACGAGTTCCGGTCATAACGCATGATTCCGATGCGCCGCTATCGAAACGCCTCTGTTTTGTCGGGATGGACAATTACAAAGCCGGCCGCGCCGCCGGAAAGCTGGTCAAAGAAATCCTGCCGAGCGGTGGCAAGGTCATGCTCTTCGTCGGGCGCATGGAACAGCTCAACTCGCAACAGCGACGCCAGGGAATCATTGACGAGATCTTGGATCGACCGATGCAAACGTTGGAGAAACTCGACCAGGACCCGCTTGGCAGGGAGTTGCCGGGAGGAAATTTTGTGGTCTTGGACACACGGACCGACGGGTTTGACTACCCGAAAGCCAAGGCCAATGCGGAAGATGCCATGAGCCGCTATCAAGACCTTGCGGGTATGATAGGACTTTGGGCGTACAACGCCCCAATGTGTCTGGAGGCAGCCAAGGCCGCCGGTAAAGTCGGCAAGGTGAAGATTGTCAGCTTTGACGAACAGGAGGCAACGCTTCAGGGGATCATCGACGGCCACATTCACGGCACGGTCAGCCAACAACCGTACTACTACGGGTACGATTCCGTCAGGATCTTGAAGGAAATCGCCGCTGGAAATCGCGGTGTCATTCCTGCAAACGGATTTTTTGAAATTCCCATCGTGGAAGTTCGCAAGGCGAATGTTGAGGAGTTTTGGCAGCAATTGAAAAAGCTTCAGGCCGCCGGTGCATGAAAAAGCTGCTCGGCATCACGGCTCTTCTCCTTTTCATCATCGTCGTTACGGCAATCCGCAATCCGGATTTTCTCAATGGCTACAATTTGCAAAACTTGGTGCGTTGGACCGCCCTCTTCGGTTTCATCAGCATCGGCGCTGCGTTTGTCATCATCACCGGTGGGATCGACCTGAGCATCGGTTCGGTCGTGGGCCTTACCGGGGCACTGCTCGCGATCCTGCTGACAAAGAATCATTGGCCCGTGCCCGTCGCGATGGCGACGGTCTTGGCGGTTTCGCTCGGAATCGGTTTGGCGCACGGGTTATTGATCACCAAAGTGGGCTTGCAACCCTTCGTCGTTACCTTGTGTGGCCTGCTACTTTATCGGGGTGCCGCCCGGTTCATTACGGGCGACCAGAGTCAGGGATTCGGCCAACAGTTTGAAGGACTCCGGAGGATCGCCGTCTCAGCCGTTCCGGTTACACCGACTTTTGGGATCCCGGTGCCGAGTATCTTGCTGGCGCTCGTCGCGACCGTTGCCGGGCTCCTTTTGCACAAAACGGTTTGGGGAAGGCATTTGGTCGCGTTGGGCGGAAACGAAGTAGCGGCGCGATACAGTGGTGTTGGTACCGATCGGATCAAGATTCAGGCCTACGCAATCTGCGGAGTGATGTCGGGTATCGCCGGAATCCTCTTTTCACTGGACCTTAACTCGATTCAACCGAGCGGTTTGGGTGAATTCTTTGAATTGTATGCCATTGCCGCAGCCGTTTTGGGTGGCTGCACCCTTCGAGGGGGCGAAGGGACGATTGTAGGCGTATTAATTGGGACAGCGTTGATGAGGGTCCTTTACAATGCGATTAATATTCTCGGAATCCCGACCCACCTTGAATTCGCAATCATCGGTGCCGTGATTCTCGCCGGAGTGGTCACCGACGAGCTCGTTCGGAAGATCGCGAATCGAAAACTTGGATAACCTGCCCGATCCGCCAGTCAATGCGGAGAAGCCTCAGGAAACTGAATAATCCTGCGAGGGATTCGTCCTCCGCAGATTTTGAATCGCCCGCGCCGATCTGGTTTGGAGATGGGCGCGGGCAGGTTTCTGGCTTCGATCCGGAGGGTTTCGTCCCGTGATGAAATGTCTCCTCCGCCCCTACCCCAGCCCACCGCGGCATCCGCTCAGCTCAGCTTGCGGAGTTTAGTGATCCGCCCCGTGTTAACCCATTCGGCGACAAAGATATTGCCAGCCGGGTCGAAGCAGGCGTCATGCGGATGCAGAAACTTACCCGCGACCCAACCTTCTCCGTTTTCGTTGCTGCGCAGCTTCATTTTGTCCTTGAGCACCTGGGCGCGCCAGTCGGGGTCTTCTCCGAGGTGGACGATCACCTGGTCATTCTCGTCGAGCAAGGTGATGCGAGCGCTCAGGTCGGGCACCAGGAGGACATCTTTCAGGGAATCAATATTCGCCGGAAGGATGAAACCATCCAGCGTCTTGAGATGCTTGCCCTCAAGGGTGAACCATTGCAGGCGGCCGTTGGCCCGGTCGGCAACAACGATCGAGGGCTTCTTCCCGGGACGACTGTCGATCCAGATGCCATGAGGGGTGTTGAACTGGCCGGCCTCTTTACCGGGCGTGCCAAACATCGAAATCCAATTCCCACTCTTGTCGTAACGATGAATGCGGAAGGATCCGTAGCCGTCGGCGACGAAAAATCCACCATCCGGGAGAAAGGCAAAATTCGTGGGCATGAAAGCATCACGACCCCAGCGTTTGATCGGTTTCGTATCCTCATCTTTGGGATAAAGTCCCGACGCCATGGGAGCGCGCTTCTCCCAGACGAGTTCGCCCGTGAGAGTGAGTTTAGCGAAGTTTTTTAGCTGTTGATACCCCGTGACGTATAGGAACTGATCCTTTCCCTCGGTGCGGACCTCAAGGCCGTGCCCCCCCCCCTGGAATTGGTTGCCGAAGGCCCGGACGAACCGGCCTTTCGAATCGAACACGAAGATCGACGGATGATCCTTGAGATTTTCGCGCCCCTCATGAATTACGTAGAGTAATCCGTGGCGATCCACCGCGACATTGTGGGTGGTCTGCCACGAGTACTTGGCGGGAAGCTGGGCCCAGTTGTGATGTACTTCATACCGATGCGACCCAGACCCGATGATCAGTTGTGTCTTGGACTTCTGCGCGGTGAGTACCCGCGGTGCGGCGACTGAGATGGCAGCGGCGGACAGGAACCGGCGGCGAGAGAGAGAGGGCAAAAGCTTCATGGGTGTACAGAATGGAGGCGGATTGATGTGGTGATGTGGTGGACGTCCGGCGAGTCTAGCCCTATGGGAAATCGGTGCAACCCTGACGTGCTTTCTGACCGCACCCACCCGGGCAGGGTGGAGACAGGCTCAGGACTCCTGATCCGTCGAATTTAAGTGACCTCTCACCCGGCCTCAGCGGCCACCCTCCGCGCAGTGGATAGGGGATGAAAGCCGTTCTTTCTCCATTTGCGGTCGTTTCGAATTAGCGGGGTATTTCGGTGTTTCGTGCCGACTAACTGGGTCTTGCTGCAGGCTCATGGATCGAGAATCAATCCCCGCAAATTCGAAGCGACCGCGCATTGGACGCGGGATGAAATCACGAACGCATTGCCCGAAACCAATCGAATGTCGCCTCGGACACAACCCAGCGCTACGCTTCCCGGCGTGCAACTCGTTGCCTGGCTCAGCTCCATCCTCGCGACCCTCGACGGCTCCGGCGATGCTCCGCCACGTCCTGCGCCGGGGCGCAACCCGGTGGTCGTGGTGCACGGAATCCATTCAAGCTCAAAGGATATGATCCGCATGGCCCAATACCTTCGCCGGGAAGGATGGGAGGTTTTCACGCCTGACATGAGTCCCGCCGATGGCCAGGTCCCCCTCGACCACCTGGCGTCTCAACTGGCCACCTACATCGATCAGCATGTAGCGGGACGGAGATTCGACCTGGTCGGGTATAGCATGGGTGGGCTCATCACTCGATACTATATACAGCGGCTCGGCGGTCTGCAGAGCGTCGATCGGTTCGTGACGATCGCCGCTCCACACCACGGCACCTGCCTCGCCAACTTCAACCGCCGGCCGGGCGGCCAGCAGATGCGGCCTGGGAGCGATTTTCTCCGCGATTTGGCCCGGGATTCCGATCGGCTTGGCCCGGTGCAATTCACCTCATTCTACACTCCCCTCGATCTGATCATCGTTCCGGCACGCAGTTCGGAGATGCCTGAAGCGTCCAACGTGCGCCTCTGGGCAGCATCCCACCCGTCGCTCATTCTCCAAAAGCGCTGCATTCGCGCGGTAGCGAAGGCGCTGATGGAAACGCCGCTTCCGCCACCTCAGGCTCTTGACCGCACCACCGAATGCCGTCCGGACGTCAGGACGTCATCCGTGGCGGAGCGGGTGGCGCGGGTTCCTCCGCAGCGAGAATCGCCGAGGTAATTTCGTTGCCGCGCGGAAGGATGACAATATCGGCCTGGCTTTCGAGGATGTTCTGGGTTTCCAGCACCTGGAACATCGCTCGGCTGATTTCGGGATCCTGTGCGATATCCTTAAGGACATCGCCGACAATTTTGGGTCGCATCGCCTGAGCTTTGGCGAATTCGATCGCGGCCTGACGCTCGGCGGTGCTGCTAATGATACTCACTTGATTGGCACCGTCTTGACGAATTGCACTGGTGACTTGACGAAGGCGGTTCACGACTTTTTCTTCAATGCCTTTAATCATTCCGATGTCCCGAAAATGGACCTTGCGGACGTAGACGGAGCCGAGTCGGTAGCCCCATTCCTGCGATTTGGGGGACACATCGTTGCGCACCGACAGGCTCATGGTATGGCGGTCGGACATCATCTGATCGAGCGGAAGGTTACTGAGGCAGCGGACGGCAGCGTTACTGACGTTGGCACTGAGAGACCCGCGCGGGTCGGCGTTCTTGAACAAAAACGCGACGGGATCGCTGATCATCATTTCGTACCAGACACCGATGCCCATCGGTGCACCTTCCTCGGAATTCACGGGAAGACTTCGGAGGTACTCTTGGTCCAGCCGCAGATCAACAACCTGGACTTGACCGAGCCAGCGAACGATAAAGGCCCGCCAGCCGAGCTTGGCCGGGGGGAAATGGAGTCCCGGTTCGTCATAGATGGTCAGGACCTTACCGAAGAGCATGAACACCTTGGCGGTTCGTTCGGGAACGATGACAAAAATCCCCACAAGTTCAATCAGCAGCAGGAGGAGAGGCAGTCCGATTACCAGCGCCATGAATGTGCCCACGCCCGCGATGAAGAATTGCGGCAGGCTATTCATGGCGACCCTCCAGAATCACGCGGCGTGCCTGGCTATAGAGCCGGAGTTTGACATTGCGGACGTAGGTTTCCAGGGCTCCGGTGCCAGACGTCTTCAGATCCGTGAGTTGCCGTGCCAGGGCGCGGAGCGGCTCGACTTCGGCGTGGGCCTTGAGTGTTTCGATTTCAACCGCTCGGCGCGATTGCACGATCTTCTGATCCGCGCCAGCCTGGGCGAGGCTGATGTCGGAAGAAACTTGGTTATAGGCCGTATTGATGGCGGCCAGGGCGGACTCGACCTCGGGCGGGGGATCGATTCCCGTGATGAGCGAGGCATCGAGCAGAATACCGTAGCGGGCGGAGCTCGACTGGCATTCGCGATCCATGTGTTCGTTCAGGATGCGGAGGTTCTTCCGCAAATCGTTAATTGAGACTCCAATGGTTGCGTTCGAGACGATATGATCTCCGACGCGCATTTCCGGGGAGGGTTCAGCCTTGGGCACTTCGAAGTTCGCGATCCGTTCCCGGAGGATGGAGATGAAATAGCCCATGACATGAACGATGGGTCGTTTGACGCCGAAAATATACGCATACAGATTGCGGTCGGAAACTCGGTAGCGGATCTGCCCAGTCAAGCCGGTGTTGAGCTGATCCTTCGTGACTGCCTCCAGCCATTGGCCGTTCGAATTTGCGTCCGGTTTCTCGGGGTCATGGGCCATGTTGATCGTCTGGGTGGCAATGTTGACTCGGTGCACCTTTTCCCAGGGCCATTTGAAATAGGGGCCGCCGGGCATGATAACGTGAACCTGGGGAAAGCAATACCGTTCCCGTTCCTCCGGATTCAGATGCTCTGCGATCGGATCGTCCAGGGTGGTGACTTCGGGCAGACGTTCAGCACGGCCGAACCGGGTTTTCACGGCCCGCTCGTTTTGGTCGACGGTGAAGAGTCCGCCGACCACGCAGCGCAAGACGAACCACGCGAGGAAACCGAGGACAATGCCGAAAAATGCGCTCATAGGAAATTTGGCATTTTAAGGGGTGGAATAGCGGACGCTACCATCCCGTCCCGCGACCAGGGAGGAGTCGATGGCCATCAAGGCACGCGCTCAGCCGTTTGAGCACGGGGTTGGACATCGCCCAATTGCCAAATTCGTAAGACACCGCGGTGGCCACCGGCGGCAAGCCATCCGCCCTCCGGTATGCCCGCGACTGCATAGATAAAGTCTTCACCCGGCTTCAAGGCCTGTCCGCGCTCGGCGTTTTCATTCAGCACCTGCAATTCAGCGTCGCCGGCGGCGGCAACGAGCTGGCGGCCAGACCCCCAGAACGTCAGGGCGGTAACCTCCTTGGGGAAGCCTGTCGCCTGTTTCTTGCGATCACCGCTGACGGCATCCCAAAGTTTCACGGCATTGTCAGCGCTCGCTGTGGCGAGGACCCGGCCGTCCGGAGACCAAGCAATCCCGAGTATATGGCCGGAATGACCTTCGAGCGTCCGTAGCAGCTTCCCTGATTCCAGATCCAAAATGCGCGCGAACCGGTCCGCACCCCCCGTAACGAGGCGGCGACCGTCCGGAGACCAAGCGATGGCAAGCACGGTATCGCTATGCCAGTTCGTGTAGCGGCTCATCTGCACACCGATGGTGGCATCCCAGATACTGATATCGCCGCCGCGGGTAGGTTCGCCGCCACCGATGGCGAGACGCCGCCCATCCGGAGAAAACGCGAGCGCTGTGATGCGATCAACGAAGAGGGACGGAGACGAAACGGAACCCAGAATCCCATTGAGCGACCAGGTGGGCGTGAGGCCGACGGAGAACCATCCATCGACCGTCGTCTCAACCAGCACCGATTTCGAATCGAGGAATGCGAGATTCCGGACAGGCTGTGAAAGCGGAATGGTTTCGCCCGGGTAGCCCCCTTCCGATCTCCAGATCTGGACTCCGCCAGCCTGGGATAACACTGCCAGCCAGCGGCTGTCGGGGGAAAATACGCCGAAGATTGGGGGAGAAGACGGACGCATGAGCGAGGCAATCGCCGCCTGGTTGGCGCGCTCGGCGGCACCCAATTCAACGTCTAGGACAATTTTTCGCTCCTCGCCACTCTTGAGCGTGGACTCGAACTTCTCAACTGCCGGCAAGGCGAGTTCGAGTTCATACTTCGCGGAAGCCTGTTTTTGCTGAAGCGCTTTGAGTTCAGACTCCAATTTGTCGACTTCCTTAACCGCGTTCTGGGCGAGCTCCAGGGCCGATTTTTTCCGCGCCGCGAGATCTGCCGTGGCGTCGCCCGCTGCATCTGCTGCCTTCTGAGCCGTTTCAGCCGCCAATCGATCCTGGCGCGATTTTTCCAAGGCGGTCTGCTTTTCCGACACGGCACGATCGGCGGCGGCATTGGTGTCGACCGCTTTGCGGTGCCGTGCCCGCACGGAATCGAGTTCCTTCCGGCCGGCTTCATTCGCCTCTTGGAAAGAATCCCGTTCACCGCGGATCCAGGTAACAGCCTGCTCGGTGGCGAGGGAGCGGCCGACGGAAATCCGATCACGGTGTAAAGCGGTGACGAAACGTTCGCGGCGTACATCCGACAACAACGCGACCCCATTGGTCACGGTAAAGAGGTACGAACCGTCCGGACTGGTGATGGACCCCACCGGGGAAGGAGCCGGGGCGGGCGGTCTTCCGGGGAGGGGAGAAACCGGAACACTACGGTGCCAAACCTTTACTTCGCGGAATCCACCGGATGCCAGCCATTCGCCATTGGCGCTCATGGCGAGGGCATTTACCTGATCACGGTGGGCGATGCCTATGCCGCCGGGTGAGGTTAGAGACGAGTCGACCGCGTGGCCGATTCGTTCGAGCTTGGGCAGCGAATAAAGATCGATGCGGTTTCCGTGACTGGCGGCAATGCAAGAGCCGTCCGTTGCGGCAGCGAGAGCGAAGATGGGGTGGACATCCGGAGCCAGGGCTTGCCAAGCGATGACTTCTTCCCGGTAGGGCGAGGGGCGGGCTCCCTGATCGATCCAAGCGGCCAGCAGGCCGAGCTGCTGGGGAGTGAGGTCGACGGCATTCACCTTGTTTTCACGGGGTGGCATCCGGGGCTTTGCGGCATGGGTGGCGAGCTTAAAAAGGAGCGACTCCGCGGCTTTTCCCGGTTGGATGGCTGGGCCGGTCTCGCCGCCCTTGATCATATCAGCGGGAGACTCCAAAAGTAGGTCTCCTTTTGTGGTCGATTTATTATGGCAAGGGAGGCAATTGGCGCGGAGAGCGGGAACAATCTCGCGATCGAAATCAACGGTGTTGGTTCCGACGAGGCGGCGTACTTCGAGAGCCTTCGAGGCGGGACCCGGTTCGGCGGCGAGCCCGGGAGTTGACATCAACCATCCCACTGCGATGAGGAAAGCACCGAGGCGGTTCGTTTGGAGAATCCGGGTGATAGACATCGTGAAAAAGCGGTTCGCTGCGTCTCTAAGGTTTCTTTTCGCCCGGCTGAACCGTTACCACGAGCGGTCTCGAGAAGACCGTCAGGGTTACATCGCGTGGTTTAGCCTTTTCCTCGGCGGCTTTTCGGGTGGCTTCGATCGCCTTTTTTCGCTCTTCGGCCGCGGGTTTGTCCGGGGCGGCCGCCGCGGTGACAGCCGCCTCAGCGATCTTCAACTCTTCGGCGGCTTTGGTGACAGCGATATCGGCTTCGGGGAATACCCGGAGTTTACCCGTCAGAATACCCTGCCACCACAGCGTATGAGTTCCGGGCGGCAGGAGAGGCTCCGCCAGGTTCAGTTCCAATACCACGTTGGTCGCCTTCTCCGGAATGTTGATTTCTGCGGCCTTGTCCAGTTCTGAAAGGCCAGTGGGTTTCACTTTGAACGCAGCCGAAAACTCGCCGCGGCGGATGACGTTCATGGGCACGGATAGCTTTGTCCCAGCAGTGGCACGAATCGGCTCGATCGAGACCGGTTCCAACGAAACCGGCGCCGCTCCGTTCGTGTGAACGGCAAAGAGGAACTCCCGTGCTCCGCGGGAGGGGACGGATTCATTGTTGAAATCAGGCACCGGCCAAGTCGCGCCGGCAAGGACCACGGCATGGCGCAATTGATTCGTTCCGAAGGTCGCAGTTCCGACGATGGAAATGACGCCAATCCCGTGAGCGTCCTCGGTGGCCGTGAGTAGCACCACGCCCGAGTTCTGCCCGGCGGCGATGCGCCCTGGGCTAGCCGTCACACCGGGAGGAAGATCGAGTGCCGATAGATTTATTGGCCCGAGGAATCCGTCCCGGCGCAGGGCAAAGACTCGGACTGGCAACGTTTGGCCCGGCCGCAGCATGGGTGAAACCACATGCACGATACGGTCGTCATTGTTTGCCTTGGGCGGCGGCTGCGCGAGGGCGACGAGCCGGAAATCTGGAGACTCAGGCCGAACGCTTAAGCGATAGGAATGTCGCGGACTATTCCGGCTCGAATTGAGAAGATCGCGGATCAAGAGGCGATAAGAGCCATCCTCCTTTAGTTCACACCGCCCGGCAGGATCCCGGGTCGCCGTGTTGAACTCACTGCCCCCGGCGTTGATCTCCTGATCATTGAACTCCCGCACATCCATCCACTCGAGGGCACCGGCGGAGTTGGTCGACTGGCGCTGCAGAACGGCAAACGGATCGCAAGGCAGGCCCAATCGGTCCGCAAAAACCTCAAACCAGAGATTGGTGCCGGCGCGCGCCTCGAACTGGACACCGGAGACCTCGCCACGTTTAGGAAACATGCTCGCGAACTCGACGGGTAGCGTGACAACTTTCACTCCGGGATGGGAAGCGGCGGTGCCTGCAGCGAAAGGGGCGACGACGACGGGTTGGGTTGAAAGAGAGAATCGAATTGGATTCGATGATTTGTTCGAACTGATCAATCGCCAGGTAAAGACTTCGTTCGCAATGGCCACCCCTGCGGGGCGTCTTATAAATTCCAAAGGCCAGGCGGAAGGGGGGTTTTCCGCCGGTACCACGATCTCGGTTTCCAACTTTTCAAGCGCGCGGCCATCGGTGGCCAAAATCCCGGACGGTTGGCTGCCCGAAAGATTTCGCCCAAAAAGAGTCACTCGATTCGTATGCCCCATTCTCAATACGGAAGGGTGGGCGAAGTCCAAATAGGAACCGCGGGTGGCCAATAGCCGGTAAGGGAATTCTTCTCCGCCCCGGAACGTTCGGTCGTGAACCTCGATGAAGTATGCTCCCGCTACCCGCGGGGTGGCGTCCAGAAATCCGCGGACCGATCGATCCAGTTCGTGTCGATTGGAATCGTGGAAAACAAGCACAGGCTCCATGCGTGAATCCAATTCAGAAGACGCGATCCGGACGATCACTCGTTCATCCGCTGCCAGGGAGAGACGATACCAATGGGTATTGCCCGCCGGTGCCCGGTTGTAAATTGCGGTTTCGAGAGGGAGGTCCGCCGCGACGGCTGCGGAGAGGTTGGTTCCGGGGAGCCCATGACCCGGAACATCATCAATGGAGAATGTCCGCGGGTTGGAAACGCCAAACCGTCCGATGAAGCGGACATCGACCAGGGCGGCCGGCATGTTCGGAGGAACTGTGACTCGGAATTTACGGGGACTATCAGGAATGGCCGCCGCCAGGACGCGGCCGTCCGAGAATCGAAGCATCGCCGGCTCATCGAGGTCCACCCCACTCACGGTGATCTCGGTGGTGGCACCCGATTGGGCTCCAGCGGGGAAAACCGAAGCCAGTCGGGCGTTCGGCATCTGGGCCTGGGCAATCCGGGGCGACGCGAGCATGATGCCGATTCCACAGAAGACAGCTCGAAACAACCGGCCCGGAGGCGTGGATAGCCTCGGGAAATTCGGTCTGGAAGCGCGTAAGATGACCGGCATTGGCTCAGTGGTTAAACAGAAATTCCTTGGTGTTTAAGAGAGCCCACACTGCGTCTTCGTAGGCCAAGCGTCGGGCGCGAGTCCGGGCGGCGTCTTCCGCAGCCGCCGCCGTCTTGGTCGCAATATAATCCCGCGCGGCCTTGAACTCCTCCGCTAGAGGATCGCGGGCGTACGCCAATCGGTATAATTCGCGCAGACGGTCCTCGTCGGTCCCCCCCTTTTCGGCGGCCATCCGAGCCGCCCGGCCGGTGTCCGATGAAAGCCGCTCCTGGATGTCCTTAGAGTTCAGCAGGTGAAGGCTTTGACTCAGCGACGCGTCCATACTTCGCTCGCACTCGCACGCGCTACTGCTCTCGGGTCGTCCAAATACCGTCAGGAAATAGTTGGCCGCATTGAAACTGTTGTCGGGTAAGCACACCGCGCGCGTCCCCGGCGGCAGTCCTTCAAATTTTGATTCCGTTTGGAGCAGCGTATGAACCCCATCGTAGAGCACTTCCGCGCTCAGGCGCCGTGGATAATACCGAGAGAAATGGTGCCGATCCCGTGCATTAAATTCGTTGGGAATCGATGACAACTGATAAACCGACGATCGGGTGATTGTTCGGACCAACTGCTTTAGATCGAAGCCGCTCCGCGTGAAATCATCGGCGAGTGCCTCCAACAGGGCAGGGTTCGTCGGGGGATTTGTTTCGCGCATGTCATCCTCGGGATCGACCAGACCTCGATTGAAGAAATGCTTCCAATAGCGATTCACGAGTGCCCGAGAGAACAGGCGGTTGTCCTTCCCGGTCAGCCACTCGACGAGAGTGTCCCGAGGATCGTCATCCACGGAGAGGTCGGCGACCGGCTGACCGAGGCCGGCGGGTTTGACAGGCTTGCCGGTCTTTTTGTTCATCGTCTGAGCCTGGCCTCGCTTGTGGACCACGAGTTCCTCGCCCGGTTGACTTCCGGGCTTATAGGCGACCTGCGAGAAAAAGGCACCAAAGCTCCAGTAGTCGAGCTGGCTCCATTTCTCGTACGGATGATGGTGGCATTGGGCGCATTGCAGGCGCAGGCCGAGAAATAACTGAGCCGTATCTTCCAACTGGGTCTGGGGGGTGCGCACCTGCCGATACCACGCGACCGGCGGATTCTCGGCGAGGTCACCCGTTGCGGCTAGGATTTCACGCACGAATTGGTCATAGGGCTTGTTCCGGTACAAGCTGTCACGAACCCAGCCGTGAAACGCGTAGGTACCGTGGGATTGCTTGGCGTCCGATCGCTTATTGCGGAGGAGTGCGCTCCATTTGTTAGCGAAGTAGTCCGCGTATTCGGGCGAAGCCAGCAGCCGGTCGATCACCGCATCGCGCGCAGTAGAATTGGAGGATTTCGCCGCGGCGTAAAAAGCAGTCTGTTCTTCGGGCGTCGGCAAGCGGCCCCCAATGTCAATGGTCACCCGGCGAAGAAAGGTGGCGTCGTCGCTAACATCGCTGGGTGGCATGCCCACCTTGCGCAGTTGTTGAAAGACCAATTCATCGACGTAGTTTTTTACGGGGGGAAGATGAGCGATGGGAGCGCCGAGCGGGACGGTCCCGCGGAATACGGCGACTTTAGCCTGATACCGGACCATTACCGCCACCTCACCCGGCTGATTGAAGACCCGCACCCGGCCCGTCTCACCAACCTTGGCCATGTCCTTGTCATTCGGTTCGTACAAGGCGCTCCGGGTGACGTCCTCGGTGGATCCATCCGAGTAGTGTGCGGTAACGACGAGTTGCTGTTCGCCATCGAGCGCCAGAGTTCGCTCAACTGGAAAAACTTCGATCCGCGCGACCGTCGGGGCGTTCGTGTTGCCCGTGGGCATACCCTGGGAAATCCAGCGGACGAGCAACCGGTAGTCCTCGGAATCTTGCTCCAACCTGCGCCCGCCTCCGTGGGGAAGGGTCGCCGCCCCCTTCAGCAATAGAAGACTCCGCTCCGGGGATGCGGGAAAAAGGCGACGGCCCCGGGCCTCATTCACCAGATGTTCATAGTCCTCGGCCGGCTCGAAGCCCAGGAGAGAGAGTCGAAATCCGTTCTGACCGGCGGCCTTGCCATGGCAGCCACCGCCGTTGCAACTATTCTTCGTGAAGATCGGGACAATCCGGTTGGCGAAATGAACCGAAGCCTCCTGTTTCGCACCGGTGACGACAACGGGTAGCCGGGATGAAATCCCATCTGGCGTCCGGGCAATCACCGACGCAGCGCCGTCCGCAAGCGGTTCGACCCGACCTGAAGCAGCCACCGCCACAATTCCGGCGGGTTCCACCGACCATTCCACCTGGCGGGTGACGTCCGTTTCTCCGGGACCGGTGACGATGAGCTGTTGACGGGCATCCGCTGACGTCAGCGCGAGGTGGGTTGCACCCGATCGGAATTGAATCGAAATACCATCGGCGAAGGCGGGCGATCCGGAGCCGCACAGGAGCCATCCAAAAAGACAAACCAGCAAAGCCTGCTCGCAGGCGAAACGAGCGATTCCGCGAGGGCGACGAGCCGGGAGGCAGCGCATAGAAAGGAAACTCGTGGGGGCCATCGAGCCCACTTCCGCAGAGAGGCCTTGTCGGCGACGTTTTCCACGAGTCCGTCCGCGGTCAGCCACGGAAAAATTCAGGCGGCCACTAACCCGGCAAAGTTTAGTCAGAATGAACATGGCGGTTGGCAATGGAGGTTTCGAGATGGGTACAATGCCGGAGCGCAATGGCGAATTCAAGCCCGCAAGGTTGAAAATCCAAAGTCCTCATTTTGCCGCCCCGGGAGGGGGGGGCGGAGACCTTCCCCTCGATTTTAGCCATTTATCGCCTTTGAATGCGGAGACTCTCGGCATCGAATGCGACATCTCCGGCTTCGGCACGGAGTTCGAGGACAAATTCGACCTCGCGCGTTCCCTCCAGTTCAAAGTCGAAGGATATCTCCCTCCAATCGGTGGTGCCAGAGAGCTGATTCCATCGGGTCTCCCGGGAAATTCGGAGGCCCGCTCCGGTTCCCACCCCGTCTCCGATCGCTCGCACATCGCGAGTACGCGCCCGGCCCTGAAAACGGTACGGTCCCTGCGTCAAATCCAGCGACGTCCGCCAGGAGGCAATCGTCACACCGTCACCTGCATGGATGTGCAATTCGCGACGCCCCCCTTCCCCCGTACGTTCTTCAAGTTTCGCGGTGGGCGACTCGGAGCGTGGCTTCCAACCGCCGAGGGTGAATTTTTGATCCGCCGTGAGCCGCACCGCCGTCGAGGGTGTCGTGTTTCGACGATGGACCGTGTCAAGCCGCACGAGAATCCGCCCCTCGAGATCCTTGGCCGCGCGCAATAGAAATTCCCGATCGCTCTTCCGAGACCCGGCCATCGCCGCCTGCAAGCGGTTTTCTGCCTCCCAAAGGACATTGGTCATCACGCCGGCCGTGAACACGGACTCCGTCAGGCGAGAAACCTGCCGGTAGAGCTGTTCCCGCATCGCGTCGCTGGCAAACACGGCTTGCGCGGCCAACCCTTGAAAGGGCGGCCGCAGTGATCCCTGCGGCTGCTCGAACATTTGGTCCATCCCGTGCGGTAAAAAATAGAACCGGTCGGAAATCGCATCATGGTAAAGACGATAGTTGTTCCGGTTCCGAACATACCCGTCCCAGTCGTCGGTCAGAATTTGCAGCGCGGTGTACGTCACGAAAGAATCCAATTGAAGCCGCTTTCCAACCGCTTCGAGGCGGGCCGCCCCATTCTCGGTCCGCAAGGCGGCAACCAACCCGTGAAGATCGGCGCGGTCCTCCGGACCGTCCCCGGAGTCTCGTTCCAGCTCCTGATCGATATCCTGCAGAAAACCCCCGTCATAAAGATTCCCCGAGGCATCCTTAAAGTGACGCACTAGAAAGGCCTTATCAAACGCCTCCTTGAGAACGTAGGGACCAAGGAACGCTCCATTCAAGGAGACCAGGGCATGCCCCGCCCGCGGCGTCGGGATTCCGGCCCGACGGTATAGGTCCGCACAAAGGATCTCAGTGAGCCGGCTGCTATCCTGCACGGAATTATTGAGATGCAGTTTCCTATGTCCAAAACACAAGGATCCCTTTTTCAATTGCGAGAATTTCAGCGTAAAGCCGGGGTTCGCGTGGATCGGACGGAAACTGCCCGCCGATCCCTTCAAGTGAATCCGCACGGATTCGAAGCGATTCGTCCCGACCCGCACGGTTCCCGTCACCCAGGTGCGCGGCTCGCGCGCCAGACTGTCGATCGCCGCCTCCGTCAACTGGACCTCCCACCGCTGAACCGGACCCTCGAACAAATCGGTAAGGGCGGATCCTGATACCTCCGCGACGGGGTCATTCTTGGGCGTCTCCACCGCAAGGCTGGTCACACTCCACCCAATCCAGGCGCAGAGATGGAACATACGTATTCCATTCAGGCGGAACCCACCCTTGACCGGGATGCCCTGGGGCCGCAATTGCGCGGAAGGTTGAGTCGGCCGGCAGGAGGGATTTCCCGCCGCCGAGCCTGCGCCACGTTCCCAGCGGGGACAGAACTTCGCGAACTCAGTTTCGATTCTTACGCTCAAAGGCAGGCAACCCGGTAGACGTTTCGAGGACGTTACGGGAATCGGTGTCCCCTGTCCAAACGAACGGCAGCAAGGATCAAGCGTGCATGACCTGCCCGCCGTCGATGTTGATCGTCTGCCCGGTGATGTTTCGTGCGTGCGCCGAGGCGAGGAAAACGGCCATCGCCGCCAGTTCCGCCGGCTCCTGCCATCGGCCCAATGGGGCGACCTTTCGAATCTTCTCCTCCGCCCAGGCGGAGTATGCCTGCCGTTGTTCCGGAGGACGATTCCCCTGGCTGGCCCGCCACACCGATTCGTTCAAGTCGGTCTTTACCATGCCTGGCGAGAGTGCATTCACCCGAACCCCGTGCGGTGCCAAATCCTTGGCCGCACACTGCATGAAATTGATCAGGCCGGCCTTTGCCGCGCTGTAGGGCGGATCCGTCTGCGAACCCATCTGGCCGGCAACGGATGCGAGAAAAAGCAGGGACCCCTCGCCGCACGCGATCAGTTTGGGCGCGAAGGCGTGCGCGACGTTGACGGCACCGGTCAGGTTCACCTCCAGCACGCGCGCCCAGTCCTCGGGCTCCAGGTTCCAAAACGGAAACCCGAACTTTCCCGAACCAATGCCGACCGAATAGATAACGTGAGCCACTCCCGTTAGCGCATCGGCAACCGAGCGCACCTGAGCATAGGATGTCACATCGCACGCGGTCATCGAGCCACTGCCGGACAAAGGTGGTCCGCTCGTGTCGCGGTCAAAGCCCTCGACCTGGCAGTGCTCGGCGATAAACCCCTCTGCGATCGCGCGACCGATCCCGCGAGCCGCGCCGAAAACCACGACTCGCTTATTTGTCAGATTCATTTGCACGGATCCATCTCACACCGCCCGGCGCTGGGGATCAAGGATGCCGACCGACCGCCACCTCCCGCGCGCACACTTCCCACGACCGGGCTGGCTTTCGCGGCGGGACGACATGGTGCACCTCGGGATTGATCAGCGACATCGGCCACATGCCGTTGGCAATGCGCACCGCCTCTTCGCCGAGTTGTGTCTGGGCCCGCTCCCACGCGACCTCCGAGTAACTGGCGTAGTGATTGGTCAGCGACACGTTGTCCATCTTGAGCAGCGGATTATTGGGATCGACCGGTTCTTTTTCGAAGACGTCGAGCCCTGCCCCAGCGAGGCGTTGCTCCTGCAGCGCGGTAATCAAGGCCGCCTCGTCGACCACACCCCCGCGCGAGCAGTTGATCAAGTAGGCGCTGGATTTCATAATAGCGAACTGCGCGTGACTAATCAGGTGGCGCGTCTCGGCGTTCAGGTAAACATGGACGCTGATGTAGTCGGAGACACGACACAACGCTTCGAGCGAGTCCTTCGCCTCGACGCCGTACTCGAGCATGTCCCAGGATGCGACGTACGGATCGAAGGCGACGACGTTCAGTCCGAACGCCTTCGCTTTGCGCGCCACAGCGCGCCCGATGTCGCCCAGACCAACGACACCGAAGACTTGTCCCTGGATGTGGCCCATCGGGCTCAAATTCTCGCGGGTCCACACGCCGCTTCGGATCATCCTGTCGTGGAGCACGAATTTCCGGGAGCAAACGAGAAAGTGCATCATCGTGTGATTGGACACTTCTTCCGTGCCAAAAGAGGCGGTGTTCGCCAGGAGGACGCCATTGGCGGTCGCCGCAGCCAGATCCAGTTGATCGAAGCCGTGACCGAAGGCGACTAGGCCCTTACAGCGCCCGTGCAGGCCCATGTGCCCAAATGCAGCCGGGTCGAAGCCGGGTCCCTGAAGGATTGCGACATCTACCTCGCGCAGAGCCTGGGTCAATTCTGCGGTGTTGCGGCCCTCGTACCGGACAACGGTTCCCCCAACGAGCCGCACGGCACGGCTCTGCTGCTCGATCGAAACGATATCGAAGGTCCCCG
Organism: Akkermansia muciniphila; assembly: GCA_945861565.1. Taxonomy (GTDB): domain Bacteria; phylum Verrucomicrobiota; class Verrucomicrobiia; order Limisphaerales; family UBA9464; genus SIBK01. Next base: position 34,288 of record CAMAUY010000014.1, on the reverse strand, counting down.
TGCTGGCAGGACCGATGTAGAGAACTCGGATGGGCTGTGTCATAATAGAGGTATCCGGAATTAAAACCGTGGCAGATTCCCTATTTTGTCAACTGAATTGAACCCGTCACTTTGGTTCTGCGATTTGGAGTGCGCCGGCAGAGCTGTCATCGTCCTTATAACTTGAAAGTCTGAGATAAAAAAATGGCCGGGCTTGCGCCCGGCCATTTGCAAGAGATTACGGTTCACTGACCGCAGCAGTACGGACAGTTCAGTTCGCTTTGACGCGGTAATACTTATTTCCGGTCGGCGACGATGACGCGGTAATACTTATTTCCGGTCGGCGACGAGATTGTCACGGGGCTGGCACCGGCTTCGGGGGCAAAGGTCCCGTTGATCGTTGCCGAGCTCTGCAACGTTCCACCCGCGTAGGTGATCACGACATTCGCACCGCTCTTCGCGATCGAAATCGTCGGCGGCACCGTCACGGTCTTGCCGCTGGCGTAGCTAAGCGTGTTCAACAGGAGCTTCTTGCCATTCGCATTCAGTATGCCGAAGTCCGTGGGGAAATTAGCCTCGGGCGTGCGCTTGGGGACAGCAGGATCATAGCCTGGATCTCCCTCGACCAGATCCCTTCCAGTGCCGACCTGTCCAAGGAACAGGCAAATACGCTTGTTGGGTGCGGTAGTGCCATCGGGCAATTTCTTGCCCTTGTCGTAACTCCAGTGCGTCGGGAAAGTGCCGTCCGCATTCACGCTCGCAATGATTTCCGCATCGGCCGAGAGCAAACCGAAGTTGAAACTGTAAGGTTTCGTATACACCGTAACTTTGCCCGCCGGCAACCCAGCGGCCATAGGATGGCCCGGCAGTTTGATATGGAGGGCGTCCAGAGGACCAGGATCCGTTCCCGTGGCGTAAACTTCCGATCGGGCGGTATTGCCAAAATTGGTGAAGTCGTTGCCGCCGGCCCAATCCGGAGGGAGCGTCACCCATTGCGCGTTGTCGAATATGAAAGCCTCGTTCGAAACGATCGGAATGTCCGAATCCTTCAGCGAGAGTGGAGCCCCGCCTGAATTTGCGGGATCGGTCATCGTTGTCGATCCAATCGTCTCGGAAATGAATACCAAGGCTTTACCGGCAATTGCCGCCCGCGCCTCGTCGGGCTGAAGCGCATACCCCGAGGAATGGAACGAGACCGTCTGATACCCATTCGCGTCGAAGAAGTTCATGAGATCCGCGTCGGCATTAGGCAGCGTTGCCGCATTCGCAGAAATGAACAGAATTTTTGGCGTAGTGGCCGGGAAAGGCACCAGCGGCTTCGTTGCGTCGAAGACCAACTGGCCCCAGTTTGCCGTATTGAAGAGGTTGGACGGCGTCGGATCGCCGGTGCATCCGGTCACGGTGGTGCTCTGCGCCCAATCAGCCCACTTGATACTCTTGTCATCTTCCGCGTCAGGCACAAGACCGTCTACATCACGCCAGAACAAATCGAAGCCCATGGTGGACGGTTGGACAACCTGTTCGGAATCGGCAACCCGAGCACGTTCAGAATTCAGGTCGCCAATAATCCTGCCCCGCAAAGGAACGCGCATTTCGATCGCGTACCCTTTGAATGTCGTACCGGGATTGGCCAGGATTTCCGGGTTCAAGGCACCTGCCGCGCGAAGGTCGTCATATTTCATGGCCCCGATGTCGGCAATCCCGTCGGAGGCCGTCGATGCAGTCAAGGCGTCACGATAGGTGCCGCCCGGACCGCCCTTGCCGGCAGCGTCCAAAACACCGTCCACAATCGGCCCAAGCATGGCCACGGTGCCGCCCCGTTCGATCGTCTGCCGCGCGCCCAGCACATTCGCAGCGCTGCCCGCCGGCTTGAAATTGGCATTCAATCCCACCGTCGCTTGAAAGTCGTCGGTGTTCGGCGATAAGGAATCGGGCCCGTCGACGTTGGGGAAACCGTCGTCAGAAATGCAGTCTGTGCTGTCCCCCTTGGCATCGAGGAAGAACTCAAAGCCATCGTTTAAAAAGCCGGTGGAGCCAAACGCAGACACGTCCAGATCGTCCCGGAGGGTGTTATCAATCACCACCGAGAGGATATACAGGAATTTATGGTCGAAGGCGAAGTAGGTCGATGCGCCGAAATCATTGATCCCGTCGGCGGTAAAACCGTCTTCCGCCGTCCCATTGAAAAGGCCGACCCGTTTGTTGTCGAACACCAAGTGATCCCCGTTGGCCGAGGTCGACGTGGCGTTCTGGCCCTCGGGGAACAGGGGCTGCTGGGCGACCTTCGTGAAGGCTGACAGCGGCCAGTCGGCAATGTTCCCGTCCATGTTCAGGCTCCTGTTGCCCAAGGCACGAACATTGACGGTACCCTTGGGACCGGCTTCCACTGCGGTAGGAAGCAGTGACAATGCGGCGGCAATCATGCCGGCCGTGAGGACCCGTCGAAGCGGGTGCGAGAACGACTTATACGTTTTCATAAATTTTTGCTAGGGAGCGGGGGAGTCTCTAAATCGACGGAGCCGTTTTGTCCACACAAATTTGACTTTGACCGTGGCAAAAATTGATCGGTGCCGATATCCTCCGGCTGGATATCGAGCAAGTCAGCCAAACCGATCGGTTCGATTATCTCGTCATTGGCTTCCAGGGATATGCTCGAAACGATCAAACTCACCAAACGCTTCGACGGCCATGTCGCCGTCAATGAACTAACCCTAGCCATCAAGCCAGGCGAAGTCTTTGCGCTGCTCGGCCCCAACGGCGCGGGCAAGACGACAACCATTAATCTCCTCCTCGGTTTCCTCGCACCCGATGCGGGCGATGTGCGCGTCAACGGCGCGAGCGTCGCCGCCGACCCGATCGCCGCGCGGCGGCACCTCGCGTACATCCCTGAGCAGGTCATGCTCTACCCGCGCTTCACCGGCGTGGAAAACCTCGACTACTTCAGCACCCTCGGCGGACGCCGCCACACGCGCGAGGAATTGCTCTCGTTGCTCAAGCGCTCGGGTCTGCCCGCCGAAGCCGCCGACCGCCGCGTCGGCACTTACTCCAAGGGAATGCGCCAGAAGGTCGGCATCGCCCTCGCGCTCGCCACCGAAGCCAAAGCTCTCTTGCTCGATGAACCTACCTCCGGCCTCGACCCTTCGGCGTCGCACGAGTTCTCGCTGCTCCTGCGCAAACTCGCCGGGCAGGGGGTTGCCATCCTCATGGCCACCCACGATTTGTTTCGCGCGCGCGAAGACGCCACCCGCATCGGCATCCTGCTCGATGGAAAGTTGGCCGGCGAATACGCCGTCAATGACATCAAGCATGTCGATTTGGAAAAGCTCTACCTGAAACATCTCCGCGCATGATTCTCGCCATCGCCCGCAAGGAATTCCTCGACGCCTGGCGCGACGGACGCTTCCGCATCGCTGCTGCCGGGGTCGTCGCCTTGCTCGGAGTGGCGCTGCTGCTCGCGTGGCAACAGGTGCAACGCACCCGCGGGGAGCACGCCGCTGCGGCCGCCCTCGAACGCGAGAACTGGCTCAATCAGGGCGAAAAAAATTCCCACTCCGCCGGCCACTACGGCGTGTACGTCTTCAAGCCGCTCGCGCCGCTGGCCCTCTTCGACCGCGGAATCGAACCCTTCGTCGGCACGACGGTTTACCTCGAAGCGCATCGGCAAAACCAAGCCTCGTTTCTGCCCGCGCAGGACGCCACCGCGATGCGCCGCTTCGGCGAATTGAGCACCGCCACCGGATTGCAACTGCTCGCGCCCCTGCTCGTCGTCCTGCTCACGTTTGGCGCGCTGGCGGGCGAACGCGAGCAGGGCACACTGCGTCAGGTGTTGAGCCTCGGCGTGCGTCCGCGCGACCTCGTGCTGGGCAAAGCTTTCGGTCTGGGTGCCGCGCTCGCTGTCCTGCTGCTGCCCGTCGCGGTGTTCGGAGCGCTGGCGCTGGCCAAACTTCCCGGCGGCGATGGAGGGGGTGGCTGGGTTCGCCTCGCGTCGATGGGCGGAGCCTACGGCCTATACCTCGCGGCCCTTCTCGCCGTGTGCCTCGCGGTGTCGGCCATCACGTCCACCCCGCGCACTGCTCTGGCCGTCCTCCTGGTGAGCTGGGCGGCCAACGCCGTGCTCGCTCCCCGCCTTGCTTCCGATTTAGCGCAACGCATTTTGCCCACGCCAAAGTGGGTCGATTTTGAAGCGGCGATGAACAAGGCCATGCACGACGGACTGGACGGCCACAATCCGCGCAACGCTCGGTTGCAGGCGTTCGCCCAATCGACGTTGCAGAAATACGGCAAGGCACGGATCGAAGAACTCTCGTTCAACTTCAACGGCCTCGTCATGCTCGAGAGTGAACGCTTGGCGGGCGAAGTCTTCGACCACCACTTCGGCCAACTCTGGGACCGTCTGGAATCGCAAGACCGCTGGGTGACCTGGGCCGGTCTGGCCGCGCCATTGCTCGGATTGCGTAGCGCCTCGATGGCGCTGGCGGGGACAGACTTCACGCAGCACCGGCATTTCTCCGTCGCCGCCGAGCAGCATCGTCGCGACTTCGTTCGCGTTCTCAACGAGGATATGATGAACAACACTGCGGGCGATCACCATGGGGGTGTCGCCGATCGCACGCTCTGGGAAAAACTGCCCGCCTTCCGCTACGACCCGCCGCCGCTTGCCCACGCGCTGCGCGCCGCCACGCCGGGACTGGTGGTGCTATTGCTCTGGACCGCCGGAGCGTGGACCGCGTTGTTGCTCGTCGCGCCGCGACTGAAACCGAATTGATCATGTCCTCGCACCTCTTCCGCCTCGAACTCCGGCTGCTGGCGCGCGAACGCGCCGCGTGGCTGCTCCTCGGTCTCTTCGCTGCCGCACTCGCCTATGGCCTCTGGAACGGCTCGCGCCTCGCGCAAAGGCAGCGCGAAGCCGCCACCGCGCTCACCCAAGACTCCGAGCAGTTCCTAACCCAGCTCCGCGACCATCTTGCCCGACAATCGGTGGACCCGAAGGCTATCGCCGGACGTGGAACGACCGCAGTGCTGCCGCCCGCGCCGCTGCCGTTGCTGGCCACAGGCCAGTCCGACCTGTCGCCCGGCCACGAAACCGTCGTCCTCTGGAAACTCGCCGCGCCCGCCGACACCCGCTCCGAACTGGAGAACCCGTCGCATCTGATGGCCGGTCCCTTCGACCTCGCATTTGTCCTCGTGTGGCTTTTCCCGCTGTTTCTCCTCGCGCCGGTTTACGACCTCATGGCGGGTGACCGCGAAACGGGCACGCTGCGGCTGGCCCTGGCCCAAGGTATCGCGCCGTGGCGGTGGGCGGCCCGCCGCGCCCTCGCGCGGGCGCTGCCCATGCTGACGCTCGCCGCGCTCGCCACGCTGGCGGCGGGTTTTTTCGACGGCGCGGGCGGCACCGTCGCGCGTCTGGCACTCGCGCTCGCGGTTGTTCTCGCCTACGGATTTTTCTGGACGACGCTGGCGCTGGCAGTCAACGCCGTCGCGCGCAGCGCCGCCAATGCCGCGACCGTTCTCGGCACGGCGTGGGTCTTGCTCGTCATCGTGGTGCCAACGTTTCTGAATGTGGCGGTCGAAACACTTTACCCGACGCCATCTCGTCCCGAACTCGTCGCGGCGGGCCGCAAGGCCTCGGGCGAAGCGGAGAGGCGCGGCGGCGAATTGCTCAATTCGTTCTACCGCGACCACCCGGAACTGGCGCCGCCCGGACAGGAGGCTGATTTCGCCGCGCAACATCTCACCATGCAAAGCGAAGTGGGCCGCGCCGTCGAGCCGGTGCGGCAGAAATTCGACGCGCAACTCGCCCGCCAGCAAACGGCCGTGGGCCGTTGGCGTTTTCTCTCGCCCGCCATCGCCGCGCACGAAGCACTGACTGACCTGGCCGGCACCGGCTACTGGCGGCATCGCGCCTTCCGCGAGCAGGTGGGCGTGCTGCAACAGGCCGTGTCCGCCTTTTTCACGCCCCGTATTCATAAGCGCGAACCGATCACGATGGCCGACTTCGACCAGCTGCCGCAGTTTGAATTTCGCGAGGAATCCCCCGGCGTCTGGATGAGCCGCGCGGGTGCCGGCCTCGGCGGGATGATCGCTTGGTCCGCCTTTCTGGCCGGGTGGGCCAGGCTGAAGCTGCGCCCGGCGCGTCTCGATTCAGTGACGGCATAGCCGCGGAGCGGCAGGGAAATGCTTGTCAGCAACTTTTTCGCAGGACCCACTGGCTTCCGATAGCTTCCGATCCTTGCGGACTCATCCGGATGTGTCAGGGTCTCGCGCCAACAGTACCCACGCAAAAACATTTCGATCGCACGAATGAATCTTGAACCAGCGGACCCCAAATCCTGGCTCGCGTTGCTGGTCGGTGCCTTTTTGTGCATCCCAGCAATCGCCAATGAGCCGAGCGTGATCGCCAGCACCGGACGTCAGGATGAAGTCCAATCGCTGTTTCAGCTCAAATGCGTCAAGTGCCATGGCCCGCTCAAGCCAAAGGGAGAGCTGAAGCTCGGCACGATGCGTGGGATTGCCCGGGGAGGCGAGCACGGCGCGGTGGTGGTCTCAGGGCACCCGGAGAAGAGTCGCTTGTGGCAGCGGGTAGCGGCCGATGAAATGCCGCCGGACGCTCCACTTTCCGCCGCCGAAAGGTCGCTGCTGCGGGAATGGATCGAATCCGGCGCCCGGGGTCTGCCGACCGGCGACCTTGGAGAACGGGTCGGCGCGGATCATTGGGCGTTTCAACCGTTCGGGAGGATCCAGCCCCCTGCGGTACGCGACACCGGCCAAGTTCGAACGGAAATCGATCGCTTCGTGCAAGCCGACCTGGAAGCGCGTGGTTTGTCCTTGGGGCCCGATGCGGATCTAAGAACCCTCGTTCGCCGTGTGTGCTTCGATTTGACAGGACTTCCCCCGACGCCCGAAGAGATCGAGGGGTTCGTCACGGATACGGCGGCGAGGGCCTATGAGCGGATGGTTGAACGATACCTGGCTTCGCCCCGGTATGGTGAGCGGTGGGGCAAGCACTGGCTCGATGCCGCTGGCTACGCCGATTCCAATGGCTACTTCAGTGCCGACACCGACCGGCCGCTTGCTTACCGCTACCGCGACTATGTGATCCGCTCTCTGAATGCGGATAAGCCGTTCGATCGTTTCCTACGCGAACAGCTGGCGGGGGACGAAATCGCGGAGTTCCGTCCTGGCCAGCCGACGACACCGGAAGCGATCGAATTGCTTGAGGCCACGCACTTCCTCCGTAACGGCCAGGACGGTACCGACATTGGTATTACGGAGCCCGAGGCGTTCGAGATCGATCGCCGCGCGGCGCTCGAAGCGGCCGTGCAGGTTACGACCTCGTCGCTGCTGGGGCTCACGCTGCATTGCGCTCGTTGCCACGACCACAAGTTTGAACCGATCACGCAGAAAGAGTACTACCAGTTCCAAGCGATCCTGTTTCCCGCTTTCAATCCGCAGGATTGGGTGAACCCAAAAGACCGCACCGCGTACGCCTACCTGCCGGGTGAAAAAGAGACGTGGGAAGTAAACGAGCGGCGACTCAAGGCCGACCTCGTCCAACTCCGTCGCGAATACTCCGCATGGCTCGTCGCGAATCGTGAACCGGCGGAATTGCTGCAACGTGAGAACTTCGACGACGACTCGACCTGGAAAACTCGCTGGAGCAACACGGCCCCCGGTGATGACCATCCCGGCGGACAAGTCACGATTGGCGGATCCGCCGCGAACGCCGCGTCTGTCGCCGACGGCGCTCTCCAAATTATCGCCGGCTCCGGCGAAGCGTGGCTCTCGACCACCACCGCGTTCGACTGGACTCCCGATCAGCCAGCCGCTTGGATCCAGGTGACTTTTGATCTGGTGAATAACAAAGTCGGCGGCGGGCCGGCGGAACGGATCGGCTACACGATCGCCGCTCACGACTTCGACGACAGCAGCCCGCGCAACGGCGGCAATCTGCTCGTCGACGGCAACCCTTCGACCGCTACCAGCATTTATCGCGACTATCCGGGTCCCGATCAGAACGTCGTGGGGCAAATTGGCCAGCAAGGGTATTCAACGGGGCGCAATTATGGTGTCCGCGTGACGAATGCCGGCGATGGAAAATTCCGTCTCGAACATCTCGTTGACGGAATCAGCGATGGCAAGTCGCTCGATCTGACGGCCGCCGACTTGCCCGACGGCGGCTTCGCGTTTTTCTACAGTTCCAACCGCAGCTACGTGGTGGACGAGGTGCGTGTGGAACGCAGTCTGAAGGAATCGAGCGAGCAGCCCGATGTCGCCGCGCTGCGGAAGGAGCTCGAGGCGCGACGCAAGGAGTATGAACAGGCCCGCGGCAAGCTGGAATCTCAGCGCACGCCGGAACCGGGCCGGGCGATTGCCTGGGTCACGGACAAATCGGCCAAGCCTCCGGAAGTGCCGCTGCTCACCCGTGGTCTCTATAACCAGCGAGGACCGAGTGTGGAACCGGGCGCGCTTTTAATGCTGACCGACGTGGGCCGCGAGTTCCGACCCCAACCGCCTGGCCATGATACGGCCACCACCGGTCGGCGACGGGGCTTGGCCGAGTGGCTGACGCGCGCCGATGGCCGTCCCGCGGCGCTCGTGGCCCGCGTCCATGCGAATCGGATTTGGCGGCAATATTTTGGGCGAGGGATCGTAGCCACGACCGACAATCTGGGACTGAGTGGCGCTGCTGCGTCGCATCCTGAGCTGCTTGAAAGCCTGGCAGCCAACCTGGTGGCGAGTGGTTGGAGCCAGAAGGCGCTGCACCGACTGGTGGTGACGTCGACCGTTTACCGGCAATCGTCGGCGCCGCGACCGGAGGGGCTCGTCGCTGACCCCGACAATCGATACTTGTGGCGTTGGCCCATTCGACGCTTGGAGGCGGAAGTGATCCGGGACGGCATGCTAGCCGCCGCGGGGCAGCTCGACCTGACCCCTTTCGGCCCCTACATTCCGACGAGACAGACACCCATCGGTGAGGTGGTGGTCGATGAAAAAGAAGCCGGCGCTCGCCGGCGCTCGGTGTACCTGCAACAGCGTCGCTCGCAGACACTGAGCATGTTGAAGGTGTTCGACGCGCCGGCGGTCGCCACGGTCTGCACCACGCGTCCGTCGTCGACCGTGCCACTGCAGTCACTCGCACTCCTGAATTCTGACTTCGCCGTCACGTGCCGCGAGGCCTTCGCGAAACGCCTCCTGGCCGAAGCCGACGGCTCGATGCCTGATAGTGTGCGGCGAGCTTGGCAAGTGGCGGTGGGCCGCGAACCGACTGCGGTCGAGCAATCGGTTGCCACGGACTTTCTTGCCTCGCAACGCAATCAGTATTCCGGCGCGGACGCGGACGCCATTGCCCTGGCGGACTTCTGCCAGATGCTGCTCGCGAGCAATGCGTTTTTGTACGTGGAGTGAAGGGGTTACCCGCGGGAGCGCGGCGCCCTCGGATAAGGCGCTCAAATAGTTTCGCGTAGGACCGCCACGTTGGCCGTCTGCCGCGCATCCCGATGTTATTGGAGAAGGTAGTGGACGCCGCGCCGTTCAGGCGCGGCACTGGAGTTTGGACATTTACTAGTGTAGTGTCTCGCAAACAGCTGGAGTTATTTTCCCTTTGTTTTGCGCATTCTCGGACGAGTGCAGCCGGGCTTGATGCTCTCCAGTGTCTGGCGGCAACGACTGAGCTTTTCGACGATAGAATCGACCGTGGCCGTCCAGACGAACGGTTTGGGATCGGTGTTCCATGCCGCGAGAAATTCATCAATCGCTCTCTTCAGATCATTCACACTCACGAAGACGCCGCGACGAAGACGCTTGCCCGTCAACTCTCCGAACCAACGTTCGACCAGATTCAACCAACTCGAACTGGTCGGGATGAAATGGGGAATGAAGCGCGGATGCCGCTTGAGCCAACCCTGCACTCTGGGATGCTTGTGAGTGCCGTAATTGTCCATGATCACATGGAGTTGCAGTTTGGCCGGGAACTCTTCGTCTAAGTGTTGGAGGAACTTCACGAACTCCTGATGGCGATGCCGGGCGTAGCATTGGCCTATAACCTTGCCCTCCGCGACTTCAAGGGCAGTAAAGAGCGTGGTCGTTCCGTTGCGTTTGTAGTCGTGGGTCATCGTTCCGCAACGGCCCCGCTTCATGGGCAGCCCCGGTTGGGTGCGGTCCAAAGCCTGAATTTGGCTCTTTTCGTCAACACAGATGACCAAGGCCTTGGTCGGTGGGTTCAGATATAACCCAACGACGTCGGTCAGCTTTTCAAGGAAATGAGGATCTCTTGAGAGTTTAAAGCCATGGGTCCGATGCGGCTTAATTTGATGGGCCTGCCAGATCCGACTGACGGTAGCTTTGCTCAACCCTTGTGCCTTTGCCATCGAGCGACAACTCCAGTGCGTTGCCCCGGCAGGACGAGATTGGAGGGTGTTCTCGATGACCGCCGCCACTTTGCTGACGGGATAAGTAGGCTTTCGTCCACGCCCTGCGGCCACCTCCCACAAGCACTCAACTCCCTCCTTCAGGAAGCGCCCTCGCCAAAGCGCGACCGTCTTGAAGTTGATTTGGAGAGTGTCGGCGACATCCTTGTCCTGTTGTCCGGCGGATGCCGCCAAGACAATGCGGCACCGCTGGGTCACCTGCTGGGGAGTGCCATGGGCATCCACCCACCGTTCGAGTTCGAGACGGTCCTTAGGATTCAGAGAAATTGACCTTTCATGATGCATGATTTGCCCAATTCTCTCTCCACCAATTTGAAGCAACTTCAGGTTGGGAACCTCCAAGGGAGCCAACAGAAACTTGCACGCCTGGATGCAACAGACTGAAAAACAGGATATTCGAAGAAAGGAAGAAACTGTTTGCCAAAAAATGAACCGATCTATGCCCTGACCCCATCGAAAGGCGAGTCGATGCGTAAGACACGGGCCGGGGTGGATGCGGGAAAAGCGGCTCCTTCGGAGAAGGAATAATCCGGAGTTGAGGAGCGAATCACCGTCGTGGGGAATAAAACCGCCCCCCAATGGGGCCCCTGGCGCTACGCTGCCGACCGCGACCTGCTAGTCGGGGACCGGATGGATCGGAATGCGCAGTGAGCAGAGGTGGGTCCATTTTGGTGAGCGCTGACGCTTCCGGTCGGCCAATAGTGTGGGAATCTCCATCCCATTACTCCATCGCCGCCATTTGCGCTTCAAAGCGTGCTTGGAGCATCGTGCGCTCACGTTGCTCGATTTCGATGATCCATCGAGAGAACGGACCAAGGACCGAATCGGCAGCGTGGGTTTCCGCCGCCTTGGCGGTGGCGGTTTCTACATACTCATAGTCTTTGTCGAGTTTGCTGCCGTGAAGGACCGTTCTTCATGAGGCCCTGCAGTCTGGTAGAGCATGAAACGGAACGCGTCTTCCCCGGGATGCCCAGCGAGATTCTCGGCACGCTGAAGCACACGCCGGGTGAATTCAGGTTGACGGAAGATTACCAACGATCCTTGGAGGCGGACGAGGCTAACGACAACTGCCAGTTGTTCGGTCGATGGACAGTCTATTGCCAGCGCAATTAAGCGGGCGAGCCAGTTACCTGAATCCTGGATGACGACCGCCTTGAAAAGTTCGATCCATTAGTATTGTTTCTGCTCGGTGCAATCGGTGACGCGGCGCGACAACCTGTCACAGATGGCCGCGTAGTTCGGATGCGTCTGTAGTTCAGGCAAGTCGAAGCTCGATAGCCAATCATCCGGGATTGAGCGGAACGCGTCGTGGTCTGCGCATGCTGGGTTCCAAAATCTGGAGAAGATCACTTTGCGCCTTCGGTGAGTCCGATAAAGTGAAATCAAATGGACACGCGAAAAGGTCGGTCGATTTCGTGACGGAAAATGACGCCGAAACTGCATTCCGGTGCGTTTTAATGCCAAATATCCCCTTTTTGAACGTAGCTACTCACGTCCGAAAAGATGCATTCCGATCAACGTTTATGCATGGAAATGCATTTGCAAGCATCTGATGTTCAATGCTATAGCTGGATTGGAAATCCTTCCCGAGGAGGTGCCCTTCGTTGCGTCCGATCCATGCCGGCGTTGTTGCCCAAGCCGGCTCTGCTTTGCTTCGCGGCTTCGCGGCTTCGCGTGCGAATCTCTCGGCGCGGTTTCAGTCGAAGGGGGTTCGAACGGGTCGATGCCTTGTTCGGGCTCGCCATTCGCCTCGATCGCTGCCGAAGTGCGCCTGGCAACCTTTAGAGCCGCCCCGGACCGCGTTGCCGTCAAACGGACGAGGTGGCTGCACGCGCCAATCTCAAAAATCGATTGCGGCGATTCCTTGACCTGGAAGAGCCAAGCCCCACGATCCGCTGCGTCGAGCGGCGGAACAGGTTTCAAAAAACGGCGTTGGCCCGATGCCGACGACGCGAGATCGAGAACGACGAAACGCAGACAATAAATCAACCAGACACAACATGAAAAAACGGATCCTCACCTTGACCTCAATCGCCTGCCTGGCGGTGTTGGCCCTGACGGGCTGCTCAAAAAACGAATCCGGCGCCACGACGCTGGACACCGCCAAGCTGCAATCCGCCTTTACCGCTGCGGCGGCCGTGGATAAGGCGGAAGTCGAAAAGGCGATTAACGCCATCAAGTCCAGCGACTACGTGGCGGCGGTCGCCTCGCTAAAACAGGCTGCTTCCAATCTGAACCTCACGCCGGAGCAGCAGCAGGCGGTCAAGGACTTGCTCGCTCAGGCGCAGTCAAAGCTCGGTGCCACGGTGGGTGAAATGGTGGATAAGGCGAAGACGGCTGCCGGTGACGCCGCCCAAAAGGCTGCTGGTGACTTGCAGAAGGCTGTCGGCAAATAGAGGCAACGACACCTCGAACTCAATGGCACAATCGTGGACGCCTTGTCGCCGCCCACGCGTGCGCGCTTCGTACTGGATTCGGCCTGCTGAGTAGAGTCCGAGGCACCTGCACGGCCGGCCGCCCTTGGATCACCGCGTCGATTGAATCAAGCCGGCACCCTCGATCATGAAGAAAAGACGTCTCGTTTCGATGGGTCTCGCGTTGACCGTGGCTCTCGGGCTGTCCGGTTGTAGGCATCCGATCGGCGCGGACCGGGTTTCCGGTCGGGCGAGCTACCAGCAACTCAATCAGAGTGCACTCACCGGTGACCGGTGTAGCAGCCATACCGAAACGGTGCTACACCGCTTTGACTTGGAGCAGGAGTTCCGGAAGACGCCAGCGACGGCGTTGCTTTCGCTCCACGAGAAAGCCCTGACGGATGACCGACGCGACCTTTTGTTTGCGCTGGCGGAACTGAATTTCTCCCACGCTCAGCGGCTGCAGCGTAGTGTGAAGCCTGGCGCGCCGCGCCAGGCACCGGATTATTATCTATCCGCTGCGATCTACGCTTACATCTTTTTACTCGGGGATGGCCGTGAACCGGCGCCCGGTCCGTTTGATCGCCGTTTCCGGCTAGCCTGCGATCTTTACAACCGCGCGGTGGCGCAGGGGTTCGCAACCGTCGCCGTCACCAATCGCACCGTTCGAATGGAGGGTGGGATCCGCCAACTCCCGGCCGGGCCGGTCGACGTGAAGTTCCTCCGCGATGGATTCAAGTGGAATTTGGACGAGATCGAGCAGTTTCTCCCGGCGGACGAGTTCGCATTGCGTGGGCTGGCTGTGCGGGATCGTCTGGATGGATTGGGTTCGCCCCTCATTGTCGTTGGCAAGACACTTGATCAAACGCGATTTCCGAGGCGTTTTCCGGCCACCGTATTTCTCCGTGTACCCGGCGACTTAAAGGGGTGGAGCGCCGGCCGACTGGCCGTTTCCCTGGAACTGCTTTCGACGTACGACCAACGATCCGTGCACGTGGCCGGTCGTGAAATTCCGCTGGAGGGTGACACCACGGCACCGCTTGCCTACAGCCTGAATAGCGATTCACTTTGGGCCATTGCCCTGGCGCAGTTCTTCTCGGCCGAAGAGAAAATCCGCAGCGGAATTTATTTCCCACAGCCTTATCAGCCGGGCCGTATCCCCGTCGTGTTCGTGCATGGCACCGCGAGCAGCCCGGTTTGGTGGGCGCGCATGTGGAATACGTTGCGCACCGACTCGGTATTGCGTGAGCGTTTCCAATTCTGGTATTTCGTTTACAACAGCGGATCCCCGTTATCGATCTCGGCGGCCAAACTCCGCGCGGAGATCAACCGCAAGGTGCAACAGTTGGATCCAGAAGGTAAAGATTCTGCACTCCGGAACATGGTCGTCATCGGTCACAGCCAGGGTGGCTTGCTTACGAAACTGACCGCGACCGATACCCAGGATCGGTTGTGGCGCGCCGTTTCGGACAAAGAGCTGGACCAGCTTAAGCTGTCGCCGGAAGAACGGCGCGAAGTGCGCGAATACAACTACTTTGATCCGCTGCCCAGTGTGAAACGGGTGGTGTTTGTCTCCACACCCCACCGGGGAAGTTATCTGGCCACATCGTTTGTTCGCAAGCTGGCGGTGCGGTTCATCAAGCTGCCCGACCAGGTGGTGAAATCGTCCAGCCGCATCCTCAGCCTGCAAAACCCCCTGGCTCTCAAGCCGGGCTACCAGCGCCGCGTGCCCAGCAGTCTCGATGGAATGGCGCCAACGAACCCGTGGCTTCTGGCGTTGGCGGATCTGCCGGTTGCCCCGCAGATAAAAGCCCATTCCATCATCGCCCTCAAGGGTAGCGCCCAGCCTCCCGACGGCAGCGATGGCGTGGTGAAATACGGGAGCGCCCATATTCCGTATGCCGCGTCGGAGTTTATCGTGCGCAGTCGACACAGTTGCCAGGATAAGCCGGCGGTCATCGAGGAAACGCGCCGGATTCTGCTGGAGCACCTCGCCGAGGGTTCTGGAGCCGGCGGGGTCCGGGTGGTGCCAGAATCCACGCTTTCGCCATGAGTCTCACCGAGGAACGGGAGGCACCATAAGCATTGAAGCCTCAAGCAACGACACCACTCCACGGAAGCCCAAGCGCCTGATGATTGGATGGATTGTACTCATCGCGCATGTCCTGGGACTGCTCACGTCCATTCGTGCCGTGATGGAGGTGCGAACGGCGCAGGGCGCGATCGGGTGGGTCGTGGCGCTCAACGGGTTTCCGTATGCCAGCGTCCCTGCCTACTGGATATTTGGGCGGAGAAAATTTCAGGGGTACATTACTTCGCGCCGCGTTGAACTCGCTCGCACGGACCCAACCGCCCGGCAGTTCTTCACGAACCTCGTCAACCGTAACCTGCTCGTCGAACCGGAGCGTGATCGCGCGCTGCTCATCGAGAAGTTGGCCAAGCTGCCCTTCACCACGGGCAATGACGTCGAGTTACTAATCAACGGTGAGGCGACGTTTCAGTCCATTTTCACAGGCATTGAGCAAGCGAAGGAATACGTGCTCGTGGAGTTCTATATTTTGAGGGACGATCAGGCGGGACGCGACTTGCAGAAGCGGCTCATCGCGAAGGCCCGCGAAGGGCTGCGGGTTTTTCTCATCTATGACGAAATGGGCAGCGGTGATTTGCCCCGGAGCTACCTCGAGGAGCTTCGCACTGCCGGTGTGAAAGCGTTCCCTTTCAATACCACACAGGGAAAAGCCAACCGCTGGCAGCTCAACTTTCGCAATCACCGGAAGATTGTCGTGACCGACGGCAAGGCTGCGTGGGTCGGGGGCCACAACGTCGGCGATGAATATCTCGGGCGCAATCCGAAGGTCGGTGTCTGGCGTGACACGCACGTGAAGATCACCGGTCCTGCGGTGCACTCGGTGCAGATGGCGTTCTTCGAGGACTGGCATTGGGCGAGTGGTGAAATGCCTGCGCTCAGTTGGGACCCGCAGCCCGCCGCGTCCGGCCGAAGGCGCGCCGTGCTTTGTCTGCCCTCCGGTCCCTCGGACCCGCTGGAGACCTGCACGTTGTTTTTTCTGCATGCCATCAACCACGCAACCAACCGGCTGTGGATTGCCAGCCCGTATTTTGTTCCCGATGAGCAGTTTATCAGCGCGCTCCAACTCGCCGCATTGCGCGGCGTGGACGTGCGTGTGCTGGTGCCGAACAAGACTGATAACGCCATGGTCAATCTTTCGGGTTGGTCGTATGTGCCGGAATTAGAAAAGGCCGGCATCAAAGTTTACCGCCATGCCAAGGGATTTATGCACCAAAAGGTCATGCTTATAGATGATCAGTATTGCACCATCGGCACGGTGAATTTCGACAACCGCTCTTTCCGCCTAAACTTTGAAATAACCATCGCCGTGGCGGACGTCGAATTCGCGGCGCAAGTCCGCAAGATGCTGGAGCAGGACTTCGCTGATTCTCGAGAGGTTCACACTCGAGACTATGAGGATAGCGGCTTTTGGCACCGGTTCTCCGTCCGGGCCGCGCGTCTCATGGCTCCGATCCAATAACCCCCATTTCAGAGTGTTTATTTTGGGGTGCCGGCGAAAGGAGCCAATCTTCGGGAGGTGCCTTTGGCGTCCGGATTGATGGGTGAATCCAAGGAGATCTGCTGGTTTCAAAAAGGCATAGGGGCGTGGGTATTCTGACTTGTTGACATGTACCGGTATGATGTAGGTTCAGGGGGTGATTCCCGGGTGCCCGACAGTGCTTCAGATATGGAGGATCGGTTGTGCCGCCTTTTTTATGGCGACGCTGCGGATCTGGGCTGCGGGAGATGGATCCGGGGATGTTCATTGGGCCTATCGCCCGCTGGCCCGTCCCGCCTTTCCGTCGATCGAAGATAGCCAAAACACGGCGCACGAAGCCCGACAGCATCCGGTGGATCTCTTCGTGGCGGCGCGGTTGGCAAAGGAGGGTTGGCAATTGGCTCCGAGGGCAGAGCGCCGGCTGCTCATTCGCCGTCTCGCCTACGACCTCTTGGGAGTGCCGCCGAATCCCCGCGAAATCGATGACTTTGTTGCGGATGAGCGGCCCGATGCGTGGGAACGATTGGTTGACCGTTATCTGAACTCGCCGGAATACGGAGAGCGGTGGGCTCGGCACTGGATGGACGCGGTTCATTTCGCCGAAACCCACGGGAATGATCAGGATCGGATCCGGACGAATGCCTGGCCTTACCGAGATTATCTCGTCAACGCATTCAACGCGGACGTGCCGTACACGCAATTTATCCAGGAACAGATCGCCGGGGATGTATTGTTTCCGGAGAAGCCAGCGGTGACGGCTGCGCTCGGGATGATCGCGGCCGGACCTTGGGACGAGAGTTCACTGAGAGATATTCGGGAGGACACGTTGGACCGGCAGATTGGGCGATACCTGGACCGCGACGACATGATTGGCACGGTGATGGCGACGGTGATCAGCACCAGCGTCCAGTGTGCGCGGTGTCACGACCACAAGTTTGATCCGGTACCTCAGCGCGACTATTACGCCTTGCAGGCGGTTTTCGCGGGTGTGGAACGGGCGGACCGCGCTTATGACTTGGATCCCGGACTGCACCACGAGCGACAGTCACTCTTGCAGAGGAAGCGTGCGATCGGGCGAAAGGAAAAGGATCTCGAAGCGGAGTTGTTGTCGGCGGCGGGGCAGGGACGGATCGCGCATTGGGAGCTTGAACAACGGGAAGCCGAGAGGGCAGCGCACTGGCAAGTTCTAAAGCCTGCCCAGCTCGCCTCAACCGAGGGATCAATCCTCTCCACTGAGACAGATCACGCGGTTGTGTCCGGCGGTCCAACGCCGGTACGGGATACCTATCGCGTCGCGGTCGCGGGACCCTTGACCGGGATCACAGCCTTCCGATTGGAGGTGTTGAAGGATCGCCGATTGCCGCAGCATGGACCGGGCCGGCAGACGAATGGAAATTTCCATCTCTCCGAATTCGCGGTTACGATTGGAAGCGGTGTTCGGGTTGCTTTGGAGGATCCAACGGCGGACTTCAATCAAGAGGGATCTTCGGTTCAGAAGGCGTTGGACAAGGATGAAAAGACGGCGTGGGGAATTCATCCCGAAGTGGGCAAGAATCACGCGGCGGTCTTCCAGCTTGCGACACCATTGACCGTGGCCGCGGGAGAGTCGGCGGTTTTTGAGCTAAAACAATTTCATGGCGAGAGTCACCTGATCGGACGATTTCGAATTGCGGCGACGACCCAGCCTCGTCCCGTTCGTCTCGCCCAACGGCCCGGCAATATCAGCCGCATCCTGGATATGCCGGTCACCGAGCGGTCGACTGCCGACCGGCTTGAGCTGTCCTGGTGGTGGGCGGAGCGGGATCTGACCGACCGGTTGAAGAAGCTGCCGCTGCCGCGATCTGTTTACGCCGCTGCCAGCGAGTTTGAGCCGAATGGAAGTCAAGTGCCGTCTTTGCGTCCGCGGCCTATTCATGTGTTGGGCCGTGGCGAGATCACCCGTCCGGGGGCGGCCGCAGACCCGGGCGCTCTCGCGTGTCTGGTTTCACTCCGGTCACGGTTCGACCTGCCGCTGGATGCGGAGGAAGGAGTGCGGCGGGCAGCTTTGGCCGGCTGGTTGACGGCTCTGGAGAATTCACTGACCTGGCGCTCGATCGTGAATCGAGTCTGGCATCACCATTTCGGTCGGGGCTTGGTTGAAACCTTGAATGACTTTGGACGTGCTGGGGCGATCCCGTCTCATCCTGAATTGTTGGACTGGCTGGCCGTCTGGTTTCGGGACGATGCAGCCGGATCTTTCAAACGCCTGCATCGCTTACTGTTGACCAGTGCGACGTGGCAACAATCGGCAACGGCGCAATCCGGGGCGGCGGCCCGGGACTCCGACAACCGGCTACTGTGGCGGATGAATGCGCTCCGGCTCGATGCCGAGGCCATTCGCGATGCGGTGCTTCGGGTCAGTGGAGATCTGGACAGCCGAATGGGCGGGCCGTCCGATCGCCAATTTGAGTTGAAGGCGGGAATCCATGTGACACCGCGAGTTGATTATACGGTATTCAGCCAGGGCGGACCGGAAAGCTGCCGACGGAGCGTGTACCGATTTCTCTTTCGAACTCTCCCCGATCCCTTCATGTCCGCTTTGGATTGCCCGGCTGGCGATCAGCTTGTACCCGTTCGGAGTAATTCGGTCACGGTCCAACAGGCGCTCGCCTTATGGAATGACCCATTGGTGCTGCATCAATCGCTGCGTTTTGCCGGACGTCTCGGGCGGGAGCTGCCTGGACCGGAGGCGGCGATTCGTCGCGCATGCGAATGGTGTTGGGGGCGGCCGCCGACGCCGGACGAAGCGGAGGCGCTCGCCCGTTATGCGGAGCGACACGGTGTGGCGCAGGTCGCAAGGTTGCTATTCAATAGCAACGAGTTTGTGTTCGTGAACTAGTATGAATCCACCGCCTGCCAAAGTTCTAGGGACCTCGCGGCGAGAATTTCTGTCGCAATTGGGAGGCGGCCTCGGGGGTGTCGCCCTCGCCTGGTTTCTTGATCAGAACGTATTGCGCGGCGGCCGGACGCCGCTGCCGGCGGCGGTTCCCGATTTTGTTCCCAGAGCGGGTTCGCAATTTCGCCCGCGAGCGAAGCGAGTGATCCAGTTGTTCATGAACGGTGGGGCGAGCCCGATGGACACGTTTGACTATAAACCGGAGCTGATCCGGCGACATGGTCAGAAATTTGATCCGGGTGACGGCCGGCGGGTCGAGGCCGCGACGAGCGTCCCGGGCATGGTCATGAAATCGCCGTTTGAATGGCGCCAACATGGGCAGTGTGGTCGCTGGGTCAGTAGTGTACTCCCGTGCATGGCGGAATCCGTGGACGATCTGGCTTTCCTGATGTCGATGACATCGCGAACCAATGTTCATGGGCCGGCGAGTTACCTGATGAATACCGGCTCCCTGCTTTCCGGCTTTCCCTGCATGGGGTCGTGGCTGTCGTATGGCCTCGGACGAATCACCGACTCGCTGCCTTCCTTTGTGGTGCTCCCCGATCCGCGGGGACTGCCTTATAATCAGAAAGGAAATTTCAGTTCGGGATTCTTGCCCGTGGGACATCAAGGCACGGTTTTCAATACGGCAGGGAACGAGTTGATCGCGCATTTGCACGCCCCATCGGGAAACCCGCTCGCGATCCCCGCGGCGGAGCGAGAGGGGAGGGAGTTGCTGGCCAGTCTGAATCGTCGGCACCAAGCGGCGCATGAGACCGATCTGCGCCTTGAGGGGCGGATCGAAGCGTACGAGTTGGCTGCGCGGATGCAGTTGAGCGCACCCGAGGCCATGGATCTGGAAGGCGAAACACCGGCGACGCGACAACTCTACGGTATGGATCAGCCGGTAACAGCAGACTATGGACGGCGGTGCCTGCTGGCACGACGCCTGATCGAGCGAGGGGTCCGATTCGTGCAGGTTTGGAGCGGGGCCGGGGGAGCGAGCGGGAATTGGGACAACCACGGTAGTATCGCCCGGGAACTCCCGCCGATTGCAGCGGCGACCGATCGACCGATCGCCGGACTCTTGCGTGATCTGAGGGCGCGTGGCCTGCTCGAGGACACACTCGTGCTCTGGAACACCGAATTTGGCCGAATGCCGTTTACGCAGGGGAGTGATGGGAGAGACCACAATGGCGGGACTTTTGTCGGATGGATGGCGGGCGCGGGTGTTCGCGCGGGGGTGGCTTATGGCGAGAGTGATCCATGGGCCTGGCAGGCGGGACCCGGAGCCGTGTCGACCTACGATTTCCATGCAACGGTGTTGCACCTATTGGGATTGGATCATACTAAAGTGGCCGTCTACCATAACGGCGTGAGTCGACGACTGACGGACGTGCACGGCGAGGTGATCCGCGCGGTGTTGGCCTAGCGGTTTCGGGGTGGCGTCGAGAGTTTTGGAAAGGCTGGAATTAAAATGAACTGTCTTCGAAATTATTTCCGATCGGGAGTGAAATCTTCCCGGATTCCGCGTTGGCTCGGGATGCTCGGGTGGTTGGGGATGTTGATCGGCCGCTTGAATGCGGTGACACCCCCGGATTTCACGAGGGAGATTCGACCGATTCTCTCCGATAACTGCTTTGCTTGCCACGGTCCAGATGAGAATCAGAGGAAGGGCAAGTACCGTCTGGACACACGTCGCGGCGCATTTAAGTCCTCGGATGGAGAAGACCTCATCATTCCCGGAAAGGCGCTCGGGAGTCCGCTCTATCAACGTCTGATTACCCATGACGACGACGATTTGATGCCGCCGACGAAGGCCGGGCGGAAGTTGACCGAAAAACAGATCGAACTCGTCCGGGAATGGATCAATGCCGGCGCGCGATGGGACGAGCATTGGGCCTTCCAAACTCCCGAGCGGCCGGTTGAACCGGCGGTCAAGAATGTCACGTGGCCGAAGACACCGGTCGACCGGTTTGTTTTGGCTCGTCTGGAAAGCGAGGGGATTGATCCTGTTCCGGAAGCGGATCCCACGACTTTGGTGCGGAGGGCATCATTCGACCTGACCGGTCTGCCGCCGTCGGTTGAGGAAATTGATGCGTATCTCGCTGACCGCAGCAGCAACGCGTTTGAAAAGGTTGTCGATCGCCTGCTGAAATCGCCGCGGTACGGCGAGAACATGGCCCGCTATTGGATGGATGCCGTCCGATATGCGGACACACATGGTTACCATATCGATTCGCAGCGGGATATTTGGGCGTATCGACAGTGGGTGATCGAGGCGTTTAATCGTGATCTTCCCTTCGACCAGTTTACGATCGAACAGCTCGCCGGAGATTTGCTGCCGTCGCCGACGCGCGACCAAAAGATCGCCACGGGATTCGTCCGATGCAACATGAGCACGGGCGAAGGGGGTGCCATCGTTGAAGAGTACCGCGCGAAGTATGCGTTCGACCGGGTCGAGACGGTGGGAACCGTCTGGCTGGGGGTGACGATGCTGTGCGCCCGCTGTCACACGCATAAGTACGATCCCATCCCGCAATCGGAATACTACGGGATGTTTTCCTTCTTCAACAACCTGGATGAACCGATCATGGATGGCAACAAAGCCAACCCTGATCCGTATCTGAAGCTGCCGTCGCCGGCGCAAACGGAACGTCTGGAGTGGCTGAATCACGCCATTGCCGAGGGAGATCGGAAGATGGATGAACCCAATGCCGAATTGGATCCAACGCAACCCGCATGGGTCGCAGGATGGCATGAACATCTTCGGGGACAGATGACGTTGTTGACTCCGGTCAAGGCCTCGGCCAGCCGGACGGGGGGGCTTGATCTTGCCATTCGTGGCGACGGAACTTTGGGAGCGATTGAAGGCGGCGACGCACAGGTGGTATTTGAAACGGCATTTGCAATTGCGCCTGGGAAATTGGCGGGATTGCGCTTGGAAGTGCTGCGCAACGAAGAGAGTGACGGGAAGACGTTGCCCGCTCCGGGGCGTTGGGCTCTTTCCGAGTTTGAGGCGGAACTGAATCCACCGGCTTTGACCAACGCCGCGGCCGGAGCCCGGCCCTTGAAGTTTGTCCGTGCGTTCGCCAGTGCCGGGGCGGACGGCTTCGGAATCGACCGGGCGATTGATGGCAAAGCCGAGACGGGCTGGGCTCTCGCAGCGAATGGAACGAATCGGGAAGCCCAGGCGTTTTTCGTCCCAAGTGAAATCACGGATGTTCCGGTCGGAACGGAGCTGAAAGTCCGGCTACGACACAGTGTGGCGGGAATGCGTCAGCCCATTCCCCGTTTTCGTGTTTCGGCTGCCCAGCAGCCCGAGATTGCCCGCCTGATGTTCCCGACGCGAACTGATCCGTGGCAGGTGGTTGGCCCGTTTCCAGCTGAAGAACCGGCGGCGGCGTTCGCCACAACTCATCCGGCGGAGAAGGAGCTGGACTTGAAGAAGGCGTATCCGGGCGTCCGGGGCGAGGTGAAGTGGAGCGAACAACGGGACATTGAGGACGGCCGCAGCCACCGGCTCATTGAGGATCTGCATGGCATCCACGGGATCCGACTTTTGCTTCGCAATCTGCATTCCACCGAAGCCCGCGAAACCGAAATGACGATTTCAACCGAAGCGTGGTATAAAGTTTGGCTGAATGGCCAGTTGGTGGTTGAACGTGCCCGGGAAGCTCGGCCCGGCGAGGAAGTCGCTCGCGCAAGACTGACGCTGAAGGCCGGGGACAATCAATTGCTCGTCAAACTGGTCTCGATTCAGGGGGCTACGTTTTTCAATTTCACGCCGGATCGAAATGCCAAAGAGAGCCTTCCGCCGGGAATCGCGGGGATTCTTTCGGTGACTCCGGAACCATCGGCCGATCCGGCCAAGGACGTCCGACGTTTCTACCGCCGCCAGCAGTCGCCCGAATTTCGCTCCCTCGGCGATTCTTTGGTCTCGATGCGCGAGGAGAGCGTGCGAATCGACCGAGCGATCCCGACCACTCTGATTGCAAAGGAGATCGCGCAACCCCGGGAAACGACGCTCCTGCTGCGGGGAGAGTACGACAAACCTGGGGCCAAGGTTTCGCCGGGGATTCTTTCCGCTCTCTCGCCGTTTTCAGCCAACGCTCCGACCAATCGCTTGGGACTGGCTCAGTGGTTGGTGGACCCCCGCCACCCGCTGACCGCCCGGGTCATTGTCAATCGTTTCTGGCATCAAATTTTCGGTGCCGGGCTCGTTCGAACCACCGATGATTTTGGATCGCAGGGGGATCGTCCGTCTCACCCGGATTTGTTGGACTGGCTGGCAACGGAATTCGTTCGCACCGGCTGGAATGTCAAGGGTCTCCAAAAGACAATCCTAATGTCGGCCACGTATCAGCAATCATCAAAGGCCTCGGTGTCCCAACGCTTGAAGGATCCCGAGAACCGATGGCTGGCCCGGGGTCCGCGATTCCGACTGGATGGCGAGGTTGTCCGGGACACCTGCCTGATGGTGGGGGGGCTTCTGCACGAAAAGATCGGAGGTCCCAGTGCTCATCCTTACGAACCACCGGGATTGTGGGAGGCGGTGTCCTTCAATAATTCACAACGCTATGTGCAGGATCGCAATGACTCGCAGTATCGCCGAGGTCTCTACACGTTTTGGAAACGGCAGAGTCCACCTCCGACCATGCTGTTGTTTGACGCGCCAACCCGGGAGACTTGTCTGGTGCGCCGAGCTCGGACAAACACCCCGCTCCAGGCACTGGCGACGCTGAATGATCCCCAGTTTATTGAGGCGGCCCGGGCCTTCGCCCAACGGATCGTGAAACATGCGGGTATGGCGACTCCCGAGCGCATTCGTTATGCGTTCCGCCTTGCCACCGGACGGATACCGCAAAGCGATGAAGTCGGGCTTCTTGTCCGGATCTTCGAAAAATCTCTGGCCGAGTACCGAAATGATCCCGCGGCAGCGCGGGCATTGCTCGTCGCCGGCGATTTTCGCGGTGACCCGAGCCTTGATGCAAGTGACGTGGCGGCGTGGACCACCGTGGCGAATCTCCTCTTCAATCTGGATGAGACAATTACCAAGAACTGATCGACTTTCTTCACAACCATGAATCCCTTGCAGGAACAACAGTTGTCGATGACTCGGCGCCATTTCTTCGGCCGGGCCGCCACCGGAATCGGCGCGGCCGCACTCGGTTCGCTGGTGGGTCCCGGTGTTTTTCCCGGCCGCGCTACGGATGCCTCCGAGCCGAATTTGCCCTTTCCTCATTTTCCCGGGAAAGCGAAACGAGTCATCTACCTATTCATGGCGGGCGGTCCCTCGCAATTGGATCTCTACGACTATAAGCCGCGCCTGAAAGAGTTGCATCAGACGGAGCTTCCGAGCTCGGTGCGAAGGGGGCAACGCATCACGGGGATGACCTCGGGGCAGAGTTCCTTGCCGATCGTGAACTCGATGTTCAAGTTCTCGCGGCATGGAAAAAATGGAACTTGGTTTAGCGAGGTCATTCCTCATATCGCGAGTGTTGCGGACCACCTTGCGGTCATCAAGACGGTGAATACGGAGGCCATCAACCACGACCCGGCCATCACCTATATCCAGACTGGATTTCAACAGCCGGGCCGACCTTGCACGGGATCCTGGCTGTCGTATGGCCTGGGGACTGAGAATAGCAGTCTGCCGGCATTCATCGTGATGCTCTCGAACGGTCGGGAGAGTGATCAACCCCTCTTTGCCCGCCTGTGGTCCGCTGGCTTCTTGCCATCGCAGTACCAGGGTGTCCAATTCCGCAGCGGCAGTGATCCGGTACTATTCCTCTCTAACCCGGCCGGCATGAGCTCTTCCAACCGTCGACGCGTGCTCGACGGCATTTCCGAGCTGAACGCCAAGCAATTCGATGCGTACAATGATCCGGAGATCGCCAGCCGGATTGCCCAGTACGAGATGGCTTTTCGTATGCAGACATCGGTGCCCAACCTGACAGATATCTCGGGTGAATCCGAGGCGACCCTTGATCTGTATGGGCCGGATGTCCGGAAGCCGGGGACATTTGCCTCGAACTGCCTGCTCGCCCGTCGCATGGCGGAGCGGGGGGTTCGATTTATCCAGCTCTATCATCGCGGATGGGATCAGCATGGCGGACTTCCCAGGCGAATTCGTGAACAATGCAAGGATACGGATCAACCGAGTGCGGCCCTCGTAAAGGACCTGCATCAGCGGGGGCTTCTGGAGGATACGCTCGTGGTCTGGGGTGGCGAATTCGGGCGGACGGTGTACTGCCAGGGCCGTATTCAGAAGGATGACTACGGACGCGATCATCACGGGCGTTGCTATTCAATCTGGATGGCGGGCGGAGGTGTCCGCGGTGGCATCAGCTATGGGGAGACGGATGATTTCGGCTACAACGTCGCCGAAAATCCGGTGCATATTCACGATCAGAACGCGACGATATTGCATTGCCTGGGGATGCACCACGAGCGGCTCACCTACCGCTACCAGGGGCGTGACTACCGGTTAACCGACATCCACGGCAGCGTGATCAAGGACATTTTGACCTAGTCGGGATTTCGGTGATGGCGAAATTCGTATCGCATCGCCGCGTTCGCGATTAGTCTCGTTTATGCCATTTCGCGCACTGGGCCTTGAGCCGCGGATTCTGAAAGCCATTGAGGAAGCGGGTTACTCCGAGCCCACCCCGATCCAGGCGGCTGCCATTCCACCCATTCTCGCTGGAAGTGATCTTATTGGAATCGCCCAAACGGGCACCGGAAAGACGGCCGCGTTTACGCTCCCGATCCTGGCAAGATTGGTCGCGAATCCGCGCCCGGGGTCGAGCCGCGGAAGCCGCGTGCTCGTGCTCGCTCCCACCCGTGAACTCGTAGTTCAAATCGAGGAAAATATTCGCGCCTATGGTAAACACATGCCGATCCGAATGGCCCCGGTCTACGGAGGCGTCAGTGAAGGTCCGCAAATCAATGCCCTCCGCAATGGGGTCGAAATCGTCGTGGCGACACCGGGCCGGCTTCAAGATTTGATGGACCACCGGTATGCTGACTTCAGTCAGCTCGAATTCTTGGTTCTGGATGAGGCAGACCGTATGCTCGATATGGGGTTCCTCCCGGCGATCCGACGGATTGTCAAGGCGTTGCCCGTTCGCCGGCAGACGTTGCTTTTCTCTGCCACCCTTTCCAAGGAGATCGAAAGTTTAACCAAAGATTTCCAGCGGAATCCAAAATTGGTGCAGATCGGCCGTCGATCGAATCCGGCGGAAACTGTGACGCAATTTGTCTACGAAATTTCCCATCATCTAAAGCCAAGCCTACTCGGGCACCTCTTGCGCAATCCGGCTATGGACATGGTCCTGGTGTTCACGCGAACCAAGCACGGTGCCGACCGCGTGGCGCGAAAATTGGAAAGCTCCGGTGTCCGCACGGCCACGTTGCATGCCAATCGTTCCCAAAGTCAGCGAATTCGTGCGCTCAGTGGATTTAAGTCCGGCGAGGTCCGGGTCTTGGTCGCCACCGATATCGCCGCCCGCGGAATCGATGTGGATGGAATTTCCCATGTCGTAAACTACGACTTCCCCATGCACTCGGAGGATTATGTCCACCGCATCGGCCGGACCGGGCGTGCCCACGCGGTGGGCGATGCCATCAGTTTTGTCACTCCGGAGGATCAGGGACCTCTGCGGACGCTCGAGCGGTTTATCGGGCGAGGCATTGTTCGGAAACGAGCGGATGGATTCGATTACTCCGCGCCGCCAGCGCCTTCCGGGGCCGGGGGCTCCGGGGCCTCCGACGGGCCTCGGCGCGGACCTCGACCCGCAACTCAGCCAGGCCGTAGTTTCGGTTCGGCGCCGGGGCAAAGCTCCAATCGGGGGCCGCTGCGAATGAAGAATGGCCGCCCGCGATCGGGTTAGTCAGGATCGGGTTTCCTGGGCGCGGAGCAGGGCGGTTCTTAAAGCTTTCGACAACGCGGGCAGGTGGTCGGGGGTGAGCAGTTCTAGGTGCTTCCCCGAAACGCGGTGGTAGGAGACCCCGCCAACCGCCAATTGTTTCCAGGATGACACCCAATGTGGATGGGCGTCGTCGCTCACGAAAATGTCGGCCGACCCCGGATAGCGACGCAGTCGGTAGGCCGACGCGAGTGCGCGGTAATGTTCGCCGAATCGGAGGACGGGAGGAGGGGGGGTGTCCTTCCGAAGTGGATCCGTCACTTCCGGCTGCTTTGACCGGTTCCGGGCAATCCAATGCTGGAGCGCAACCCAGCGCCCGAGGAAGTAATCGCTCCGGTCCCGGTACGGCATATTCCACCATTGTTGAATATGCACTCGCAAGCGTCCGCAGAGGTAGGAAGGAATGATTCGCCCATAGACGGTCCAGGGAATTGCGCAGATCGGGACGGTGTCAAACAGCGCGAGCAGGGCAACTTGCTGGCCAAGGTGACGTAGTTGTTGAGCCATCTCGAAGGCGATCAACCCGCCCATCGAGTATCCTCCCAAGTAATAGGGTCCCTCGGGTTGGAACGAGCGGATTTCCTGAACGTAATGTGCCGCCATGGTTTCGACGGTGGTGTGCCGCGGGGACGAACCGTCCAAGCCGACGGCCTGCAGGCCGTAAGCCGGTTGATCGGGTGCCAGATGCTGCGCCAATCCCAGAAAAACAAATACGTCGCCGCCCCAGCCATGCACGAGAAAGAACGGCGGTTTGGCACCCAGCGGTTGCAGCGGCACCAGTGATTTCCAGGGAGGTGCCCAGTTTTCCTCGGTGAGCTGCCGAGTTAGCGATACGAACTCGAGCGCCACGACCTCCGGCGTGCGCTCCGTTTGCTCTTCAATCAACTGGTGGACACACTTGTCCCGCGGATAATCCCGCCCCGTGCGGTTCCACTCCACCAGGACCTGATGTCGCTCGGCGGTTGTGAGCAGCGGCAGTTCCGACACGCGCTGGTCGGGATTTATCGCGATACTTTCGAGCATCACGCGCCAATGATCCAGCATCCGTTCGATCCGGCCGACCTCGAACAGATCCGTGCAATATTCGGCCGTCGCTGTCCAACCGTCGCTGGATCGTTCCACGGTCAGGGATAAATCGAACTTGGACGTCGGGGTGGTGACCAACCATGGCGCGGTTTGAATTCCTGGGAGCAGCAGTGTCGCCGCCGGGAAATCTTGCAGTGCGAAGGTCGTCTGGAACAAGGGCGTGCGACTGGCATCGCGCCGCACCTTCAATAGTTCGACAAGTCGTTCAAAAGGCATGTCCTGATTTGCATACGCCTCAATGGCCGTCTCCTTGACGCAACGAAGCAGTTCGCGAAAGGTGGGTAGCCCCGGGAGCGTTGTGCGCATGACCAATGTGGTGGCGAAAAAGCCGATCAGGCCTTCCACTTCCACCCGCTGCCGGTTGGCAACGGGCACCCCCACGATCACATCGTCCTGCTCGGTGTAGCGGTGCAGCAGTGCCTTGAACGCTGCGAGCAGGATCATGAACAGGGTCGCTCCCTCCTCCTGCGCTCGCGTCTTCAGCGCATCCGTTAAATTGGGATCCAGACAAATCGAGCAGCGGCTTCCGCGGAAGGATTCGGTTGGAGGACGGGCATGGTCCAAAGGCAGTTCCAGGGGTTCGAGATCGCCCGCCAGTTTCGATTTCCAATAGGTGGTTTGGGCTTCCAGTACGCCGCTCTGAAGCCAGTTTCGCTGCCACGCGGAATAGTCGGCAAACTGAACTGGCAACTCGCACCCGGGTGCCGATTGGCCGCTGGCTAGCGCTGAATACGCGGCGGCAAGGTCACGGTAAAAATTGGAGCGGGACCATCCATCGGAGATGATGTGGTGGAACACCACGAGCAATACATGTTCGGTGGGCTGCAGCCGCACCAGCACGGCTCGAAACGGAGGCCCGGCAGCCAGATCAAACAGGCGACACGCCTCTTCAGTGAGACGCTGTTCCGCTGATGTCTCGCGGGTGTCGGCCGGGATTCGTTCGAGATTAATCGATTGCAGTTGGAAGGCGGATAACGCGGCGACGCGCTGAAGGAGTTCGTCGTTCTCGAACGCGAAGGTCGTGCGAAGGATATCGTGCCGTTGAATTACCCCGTGGAAAGCAGCCTCCAGCCACGCGACGTTCAATGGGCCGACCAGGTGGAAAGCAGTCGGGATAGCGTAAACCGGTGACTCGGGCGCGTAGTGGTGAAGAAACCACATCCGTTGCTGGCCGTGCGAAGCGGGAAACACGGCCACCCGCGGGCTTTCTTCCACGCGCAGCGGCCGTGCTCGGGGAATACAGGCGAGCAACCCGCCGGGAGAGGAATCTTCCGTTTTGCCGTCCTCCAATCGCCGGGCCAGCAGCGCCCGCTGGCTGGGGCTCAATCCGGACAGACGTCGCTTCAAGGCTATGGAGTCGGGCGTGGAGACGGCGTTCAATTCGCTCACGTTCTGCTTCGAATCGTTGGGTTTAATAAAATTGTTTTGTCGCGAAAGTTGCTGATGCAATCCAATTGTTCACCAGAAACCAGGATGCGGCGCTTCCGGATCCACACTCACGTTAATACAGGCGGCCCGGCCCGCAGACAAGGTTCGTTCCAAGGCCGGGCGAAGTTCACCCGATTCCGTCACCCGCTCCGCATGGCCTCCGAATATTTCCATGATCCGCTCGTACTGTATTGAAGGAAGAAAACAAGTGCACTCCCGGACCACTGGCCAAAAACCATTCGCTTCCTGAGGCGGGCCAATTTCTCTGGCGGCAACTCTTTGAGTCTATCGGCCAAGTTGATGGAGACATCCACGGTGTTCATTTCACCGTCGCGACGATCAAATTGCGGTGAGGAGGTACACGGCCGAGTGAATCTCGAATGAGGGCATACCCGCCTCGGTTCTCTAGCAGCGACATTTCAGAGATTGCCTAGCAGCCTGGCTCTCTCCTCGGGAAGTAATTTCTCCAACTCCGCGGCGAGCGCGTCAATTTCGGGTGCCCTCATCAAATCGAGGGCGTTGGCCAGAAGCGCGGGCGTCGGGCATCGGAAAATGGTCGGCACTGCGATTTGGAATCCCAAGGCCTGCTCGAGGCGCGTCAACACTTGCGTCGCGCGCAAGGAGTCGCCACCGATCGAGAAAAAATTGTCGTTCCGCCCCATCGCCTCACGGCCCAGCACCTCGCAAATCGTCGTTGCCACCCGCCGCTCCAGATCGGATGCGGGTGGTTCGTACTCGACGACCAGCGCCGCCGCCAGACGTTCGGCCAACCCGATCCGCTGAAGCTTTCCAGTCGGCCCCTTGGGCATGTCGTTCACAAAGATGATGCGGCTGGGGACTTTGAATGCCGGCAACCGGTCGAGCACAAACTCGCGCAACGACGCTTCCGACACCCCTGCGCCCTCCTTCAGAACCACCGCCGCGGCAACGTCTTCGCCGAGTGATGGATGCGGAACGGCAAACGCCACCGCCTGCTGCACCCCCGGATACGTGAGCAGTACTTCGTCAATTTCGCGCGGTGCAATCTTTTCGCCGCCACGATTGATGAGTTCCTTCAGCCGGCCGGTGATGAAAAGGTAGCCTTCCTCGTCGAGATATCCCTGGTCACCCGTCCGAAACCAACCCTGACGAAACGCCGTGGCGTTGGCCTCCGGGTTATTCGGGTACTCACGGATCACGTTCGGACCCCGAATGGCCACTTCGCCCGTCCGACCGGTGGCCACCGTTTCACTCAGTTCTCCGAGAATGGCCACTTCCGGTCCAGCCGCGAGCCCGACGGAGCCGGGTTTCCGCCCACGCGGTGGCAGGGGATTGCTGGCCATCTGGTGCGCCGCCTCTGTCATTCCGTACGACTCGATCACGGGAACGCCGAACGCACTTTCCAATCCCGCCATCACCGGCGGCGGTAACGCGGCGGACGAGGACCGGATGAACCGCAGCGAACTCTCCCGCGGCTGAACCCGCAGGGTCTGCGTGTGGGCGAGGATCGCTTGATGCATCGTGGGCACCGCTGAATACCAGCTCGGTTTCCATCGTTCCAACCCACTGGAAAATTCTTCCGCCACAAACGCCCGCGTGCAGACCGTGCTGCCACCCGCTCCCAGCGACGCCAACACACACGCGACAAGTCCGTGAATGTGAAACAATGGCATCACATTCAGGCATCGGTCCGTGGGCTGGAGTTGGAGCGTCGCCCGGATGTGCCGGATGGAGGCGAGCAGATTGGTATGCGTGAGCGGCACTCTCTTCGGACGGGAGGTCGTGCCGGAGGTGTGAAGCACCAGCGCGACATCGTCGGCCTCGGCAAATCCCCCAGAGGTCGCGAGCGCCCGGGAAGATCCGGACAATTGGAACCGCCCCGTGCCCAGGGCTCCGGAAGTCAATTCGATGACCGGCACATCGAGCGAATTTGCCGCAGCCCGCGCCGGGGAATCGCTGCCTTGAGGAAGAATAAGCGCCCGCGCTTGCAAGTCTTCCAGATAAAATGCGAATTCCTTTTCGAGATAAGCCGGATTGAGAGGTGCCGCCGTCGCACCGGCTGCCACCGCGAGAAAGGCCACGGCCAAGTCGGGGCCCTGTGGTAGAACAATTGCGACGCGGTCTCCGCGCCCTACGCCCAACCGATTAAGCGCCGTCACCGTCGACGTCACCTGATCCCACAATTCCTGGTGTGAGAGCGGTTCGCTTCCGTCGCTGAGCAGCGCCGCACGCGGACCGAAGGTTGCGGCATTCTGCTTCAACATTGCTGAAAGGGTCGCCCATTCAGGTGGATTCGGGATTGTTATCACGCGGAATCGGTCTTCAATGATCGGTTGTCAGAAGACGCATTCTGGTCCCTTCGAACCTCTTCGAGAAATCTGGCATAGCGGTTGGTAAATTCACCAGCGAATTGCCAAAGCGGAAGTTCAAATAGTTGTCTCCGAAGAAAAAAGCGAGCGAGCTCACCTCATCCCACCCTGCGCCGCAACACGCGCAGTCGCTCCCGTCCTTCGCGCCCGGTAAAGGCCACTTGCGGCACATAATCTTCCACGATTTCATAGCCGTCCGCGAAAAGCGCGGTCAGATCAGCCACGCTGAAAGGGTAAGGAGGCCCCTCCTCGCCCGGGTCGAGATCCGGATTGATGAACCACACTCCAATCAGCAAGCCTCCGCTCCGCAGCGTCAGGTCAATGCCGCGCCGGTATTCAGGGCGTAACGTCGGAGGCAGCGCGCTCATGCATGTGTGCTCCAGCACCACATCGTATGCGCCGCGCATCTCCTCCGGTGGATCAAACAGATTCCCCGTGACGAAGCGCCCTGCCAGATGCGGATACCGCGCGCGCGCCTCGGCCACCCCCGTCGGCGCGATGTCCAAGCCCGTCGCCTCCAATCCGTGCTCCACCGCAAGCGCCACTTCATGCCCGCAGCCGCAGCCCGGCACCAGCGCGCGCCCACGCAGCGTCTGGCGCTGCAGATACTGCTTCATCGGCGGCGACGGCGCGCCCTTATCCCAGAAGACCTCACCCTTTTGATACTTTTCATCCCAGTTCATTGTCTCGAAAACTGTGATTGAGTTTGCAAGTCAGAGCAATAGCCACGTAACCGGGTTCGCACATTCAAAAAGTGAACAAAGAATGTTCCTGTCTTTGCCTGCCTTCGTTTCCTTCATTCGCTTCGCGTCACGTCGATTCCCCAGCATTCGGCGCCGCACGCCGCGCCCAACGGAGCTTCGCTGGTGATGACCGCGGATTGCTGCGGCATTCCTCGGCAGAGGGTCGGATGATTGCGGTGGAGATTTCAGAGTAGGTTCCGTCGCGAATTCCTCCCGCAAACGCACTCTTAACCCGTCGATCTTCACCGGAGTGAAAGGTTAGTACCACGATGCGACCGCCCGAATTGAGGCATGCCGGTGCCTGGCGCAACAGAGCATCGAGGGCTGAGAACTCGTCATTCACCGCAATACGAATGGCTTGAAACACGCGTCGCAGGGTCATTTCTACGTCATTCGGTGCCGCGTTGGGCAGCACCGAGCGGATGGCGTCCGCGAGTTGACGCGTGGTGGAAAATCGCTGACCCGCCAGTCGCGGGGCAAGGAGCGGCGCGCGCGCTTCGTCCGCATTCTTCAATAGCAATGCGGCCAATTGCTCAGGGCGAATTTTTTCCAACCACACGGAAGCAGGCTGACCCCGATTGGGATTCATGCGCATGTCGAGAGGCCCGTCGTGCTTCAACGAGAATCCCCGCCCGGGATCATCCAGCTGCATCGATGAAACCCCAAGATCGGCGAGGATCGCGTCGGCACCTTCCAGACCGCATTCGGCGAGAATGGCGGGCAATCCGGCGAAGTTACTGCGGTGCACTGAAAAGGTGTCAGAACTCAAACCGCCTGATCGCAGTCGCGCCTCCGTCTTGGGCAGTTCGACGGGATCGGTATCGAGCCCGATGAGCCGTCCTCCCGGTTGAATCCTGGCAAGAATTTCCACGGCGTGCCCGCCGTAGCCCAGGGTGCAGTCCACCACGACAGATCCAGGAGCCAACTGCAGAATCTCGAGGATTTCGGCGACAAGGATCGGGCGGTGTGTCCCTGCCGGAGTTTTGCCGGAGGCCAGGACCTTACGAAAGGTCGCCTCATCTCGGGCCGGATCCAATTCCTTATACTTTTCTTCGAAGCGGCGCGGATATTTTCCAGAATACCGCAGACGCCGTCGATGAGGCACCGTTGGATTAGGGTCGTCCGCAGACTGTTTGGCAACAGAAGGAGTGGGTGGGTTTGTCGGTTCGAGATCCATTCGAGAATTGCTGCTTGGGCGCGAGAACATGGGGTAATTCTCGTACGGGGGAAAGAATCAATCACGAACCGACCGTGGATGGCAGGGCTGCATCAAACTCATGAATTGGAGGCCACTGAACTGCGGCTGGGAGCGCTGGCATCCTGCCCAATGCCACTCAGATTTGGGCTTAGGTTAGCGAGGTAATCAGAGGTCGGTGGAGCGATTTTGCGGGACTTACATCGGATTTTCCGAAAGGATGCTCCGGTGATCAAAACTGAACTTATCCGTGCGCA